>CALVRV010000001.1 GCA_944358865.1 uncultured Bacilli bacterium
TTATATATTTATATATAAGAGTTATCAAAAACCCTAAATTATCCTAAAAGTTGTGGTGTTAAAAGTCTAAAAACGGGAATCTCTTCAAAAACAAATTGATTCAATGAAAGCATGTGACGATGAGCCGAACAAATAATTTGACTTTGCTATATTCTCAATATATCATATAGTTACTAAAGGTGAAGAGCCGCATGCCCGTACTTCGGTACGGTATCCCAGATTAAGAGTCATTAATGGCTCTTTTCTTTTACCTTAAACCTAGTGTGTTTTGACATTTGGTCGAAAAGTACCTAGTGTGTTTTGACATTTAAGGACAAGCAAATTTAATAAGACCTGACGCAGATAATGTGTCAGTTTTTTTTAATATTAGATAATTTTTAATTAATATTTATATTTTATTAATGACTAACAATTAAAACATTTATACAATTAAATTATGTTTGATGAATCAAATTATTTTATTAAAACCACATATGATAAAGAAAAATTATTAAATTATGGTTTTGTTTTAAAAGATGGATATTATTCTTATAAAGCCTCTTTTAGCGATAAAAACTTATCATTTATCATAAATATTGGCCTAAATAAAATACAAACGACTGTATATGATAATTTAAATAATTGTGAATATTTATTATTTAAAATAAAAAATACATTAGGTGATTATAATGTAAAAATTAAAAATGAATATGATGCTTTTTTAAAAGATATAAAAGAAAAATGTTTTGTTAAACAATTATTTAAAGAAATAATAACAAACCAATTAATAGATTATGCATTAAAAAGATATCCAATAAAATTAGATTATCCTTTTGAAAGTGATATATGTGTTTTAAGAAGTTTAATAAATCAAAAATGGATTGGAATAATTATGCTTATACAAGCAAAAAAATTATTAAAAAACAAAGATGAAACTTTAATAGAAATAATAAATTTAAAAGTTGCACCAGAAATTAAAGATTGGCTATTAAAAAAAGATAATATTTATCCAAGTTATCATATGAATAAAAAATATTGGATAAGTGTTATCTTAAATAATAATATTGATTTAGAATTATTAAAATTTTTACTAGATGAATCATATCAAGAAGTAAACAAAAACAGGTAATAATATAAACGTAATACCTGTTTTATAATTTTAAAATTGAGATTATAAATTAGCTAAGCATAAATGATGGAATACTAAGCACCAAATCATATCAACCCAGCCAAAAACAACACCAAAAATAGTGGCAAATACGGCCATGATAAGGGAGCCTAAAGATTTTTTACGATTCCAAATAGACCATCTAACTAAAACTTCAGTAATCCAATTTACAAAAGGAATAAGAAGTAAAATAATTTGGAAAAGTCTTGAAATCTTATTAAATTTCTTTTCAAAAGTCATTTATTTTTCCTCCACTTCTGCATCTAAGATTTTTCTTTGTGCATTTAGTCTAGCTTCTCTTCTAACTATTTTTTCTACTTCACGATCATGTCTTGTCGCATAAATGCATAAAACAATAACTCCAACAACAAGACCAATTGCAAGTAAAACTAATCCCCAATTAGTAAAAGACATACCAAATAAAGAAATATACGCTTGCTCAGCTTGATATAATGGGAATTCGTCAATTCGAACATTTGCAAATTCGACAATTAAACCTAATATAATTTCCACAATACCCCATAAGGCTAAAATTACACTAATACTATAAAAGATAATTTCTTGAACAGATAGTTTTAATTTTTTACTATTTTTCAATTTTATCTCCTCCTTTGTTTACATTATAAAGTTATAACATATTTTTAAATAAAAATATATAGTAAGATTAGTTATCTTTTGAGGCTTGCTCTGCTGTAATATTTTCAGCTTGCTTAGCCATTGCTTCTTTTGCTAATGCGACCATTTCATCAAAAACTGGCTTATAATCTTGACGCCACTTAAGTTCACTTTCCTTAATATATTCATCAAGATGAGTAAAGAATTGTTTAAATAATTCTCCAAAAGATTTATTATCTCTTCTTTGTCTTCTACCCTCTGTCATTTCAATAAGTTGGATTCCTTCATCAAATAAATCTAATGAACGGTTATCAGTTATATGGCAGTGTTGACGAGAAAATCTTAAATATCCTGCATATTTTGCAATTTCATTTTGAACGATAAAATTACTTTGCGGTGTGGCTTGGCCTTTTGATTCGTTCATCACTTTATTAAATTCAACAAATGCTTTTTCAAAATCAATTGTGACCCACTTATTTAAAACACCACGATACAATCTTTCATCGCTTTGAATCAAATTAACAATGACATCTTCTAGTTGATTATTTTTTCTTGCATAATTGATATAAGAATAAATAACATCTCTTAATGTTTCATTTAATCCAACAACATAATCATAAATTTTAATATGTTGAGTGTGATCAACACGAACTGTATCACCAGTTATTGTTAAAACAGTTGACCCATCCCCATAAATATCATCTAAAAATAATTTAAGTTTTTCTTGAATTTCTTTGCCTTTATCACCATTATTATCTAAAAAGTTTTTTAAGGCAGAGTGCTCTTTTAAACCATCTTCGATTGCTCTTTTTCTTCCATTATAAATAGCGATAGGATGTTCTCTATCAATACAAAATTCTAACGTGTCTCTAACGTTAAGCATAACAAGGTATAAATTGGCTATATAACGACTAATATTATTCATTTTGACTCCTTTCCAATAAATACTTATCTAATTTGTAAACGCGTGAAATTTTATGACTCGCATATTTCTTCACACTCGGATAGGCATGCGACATCACAAAAGAAGTTTCTTTAAAAGCTTTAAACATAGTAATATCATTACCAGAATCACCAACAACATAAACATCGTTATTGTTTTCATGTTTAATAAACTTTAGATAAGTTTTTAAAGCATCACCTTTATTGCAACCATGAGGAGAAATTTCTAATGCAATTCCAAGCCATGATGATTCAATAGAAGGATATTTTTCAATAATTTCTTTGTTTATTTGTTTAGTTAATTTGTTATTTTTTTTGCCAAAACCAAAGAAACATTTAACGCTGTAAAGGGTGCCACTTTCAAGTTCTTTTCTAAACAATTTAGCATCAGCGACAAATTGTTCACGATAAATACCAAATGCCATTTTATACCAGAATAAATAACCTTTTTCTAATAATTTTCCAACTTTAATAAAAGCTTTTAAAATTAAAGGTTGACCTTTACAAGTTAAAATGAAAGCAATTGGTTTATATTGACGTCTTATGCCTTTTAAAATAGATTTTAAATTGTCATTAGGAATACTAAGATCTTGCATAACAACACCATCAGCTTTAATAATTGAGCCAGTTAAAGCAATATAATCAATTGGCAATTGTAATTCATCTAAAACCTTTTCACAAAAATCGCTCGTGCGAGAAGAAACTAAAACAACTTTATTTCCTTCATCAATAAAGCGTTTAATAAAATCTTTATTTTTTTTGCTTACTAATCTTTTATGACCTCTAGGATAAAACAATGTGCCATCTAGATCAAGCGCTAAAACTTTGCCCATATGAAAGCATTATACACAATTTTTAACTAATTACAAAACTTAACTTTTTTATATTATAAAAAATATGCAAAACTTAATTATTTTTAAAGATTAATTTCATCAAGATAAAAGATATAATTTTTCCTAATAACAAAATTATTCGATTGATTTTAATGATTCAACCATCTTTATTTTTTTAATTTTTAAAGTTAAGAATAAATTAACCACTAAAGAGGTTCCAAGTGTAATAATTATGGCTAAGAAATAACTAAGCGGAAATACTGCGTATAAAAATTCTACAAGTGGTGTTTGATTAACAATAAGCACTAAAATTTCCATTGGAAAACCTAAAAACATACCTAATGTAACACCAATAATTGTCAGTGTTAAACTTTCAATTAATAACGAAGATGAAATTTCAAATCTAGAAAATCCTAATACTTTCATTGTCGCTATATCTCTTGCTCTTTCTTTATAATTTAATAAAGATAGATTATATAAGACAACAATTGCTAATAATATAGCAAATACTTTTACTGCAAGAGTCATTAAATCAATAGATGATATGTAATTATCAATAATATCTAAACTTTCTTGTTTGCTTCGACAACTACTTACATTATCTATAGATATTATTTGATTTATAACCTCGTTATTATCATAGTTATCATTTATATCAATCCAAGCATTACTTTTGTAATCTGCAAAACTAGAATAATTATTATAATCAATATTAATATAGATGCCATGCATGTAAAAAACATCAATAATCGCACCTACTTTTCCATAATATATTTCGTTTTGTTTAGTTAATGATGAAAACATTAATGTATCGCCAATACTTAAATTAAGAGAATTAGCAACTTTATTTGATATAGCAATATCTTCTTTAATATTATATTTTTCAATATCAAAAAAAGTTGTATTATCATCAAAACAATATACGCTGGTAGTATATTTTAAGTCATTAAAAGTAATTTCAGAAGGGATGGTAGTATATTCTTCAACATAATCAACTCCATCAATCGCTAATAATTGTTCTTTAGTATTTTCTGTAGCGCTATAAAAAGCATAAGCATCGGCATTAAAAAAGTTATTAATATCAGCGTTAATGCCATTTGTTAGAGTATCATCAATTCCAAAACCACACACTAATAAAGCGCTACAACCCATAATCCCTATGATAACCATTAAAGATTTAACAATATTAATTCGTATATTTCTAAAAGCCATTTTAAAAGGGATTAGTTTTGGATTTTTAGATGGTTCTTTTTTTGGTGCTTTTAAAGATTTTGGAATAATTGTTCGCATGCTATTGGCAGGATTTAATTTAATTGTTTTTAAAATAACAAGATAAGTAACCACTACTGTTGCTAAAATTATCAATAAAGTAGATATAATAGCTTCTGGAATAGAAATAACATATCCCATTGCTGGTAAAGAATATAAAATTGCATATTTTTGATTCATAATTAAAGGTAAAATTATTGGTCCAAGAATTAATCCTATTACCACACCAATTAAAATAACAAATGTTGCTAATGACATGTAATGAAGAATAATTTGCTTATTGCTAATACCTAAAGCTTTTAAAGTTCCTATTTGAATTTGATCTTTAATAATGAGTTGTGAAACTGTGGTAAGCACTACTAAAATAGCTACTAAAAAGAAAACGATAGGAAAAATATAGGCCAGTTGTCTAGCTTGAACAATATCGTTTTGAATAATAATGTTAAAAGATTGATTTTCTAAAGTCTGGGCAATTAATAAGTTATTATTTTCTTTATTTTCATAATAATTTTTAATATCATCTACAACTTTTTCAGTATTGCTATTATTATTTAATTTAATGATGTATTGATTAGGCATAAAGTAAGATTGGAGTTGATTTTTTATCTCGCCTATAATATCGATTTGATAAATTTCTTGCGCCAATAATAATAATTTTTTTAATTCGTAATATGGGTCGTTTAAATCTATATCTCTATCTACTTCATAAGTATCATCAATTAATTGGAATAAAGTATTAATAAAATATGTTCGTCCTAATAAAAAATTGCCACGATTAATTAAAGATGATTGAACATTTTCAGCAAAATGCATCTCACCGGTAACTTGAAAATTAAACACGACTTTAGAATTATCAAAAATATTAGTCTTATTTTCTTTAGTTAAGGCAGAAAATAAATCTAAATAAGAATATCCCATTATTTCTTGAGAAGATAGTTCATCAATTAATGTTGTAATATCAAATGTAACTGGTACAGGTAAATAGTTACCATCATTATCTTTCCAAACAATTGTTGAAGAAGAATTATCTTGTGTTTCTAATAAACGATAATCAACAATTAAAAAATTTTCATCTTCAATATTATCACTTTCAAATGGTTTATTAATATTTGGAATAGATTCACTTATTAAGGCATTGCTTGAATATGAATTAATTGAGGCAGGTAAATAAAGACGACTTTCGATTTCATCCTCATCATTAAGAATAGATTTTAAATTATTTAAATCATTTTCATCATAAGTTGATGTTGTAACCCAAATATCAGCAATATTTCCATCTTGATATAAACTATTGACCCGATCATTAATAGATTTTGCATTACTAGTTAATCCAACATATAAAGTCAACGCAATAGCGGTAATAAAAATAACTGCTAAAAACTGAAATTTAGAATGCAAAAACGTTCTAATATTAATTCTATTTAAAAGTCGAAAAGTTGATAATTTTCTTTTTACCATACGATGTCATCAGGTTTTGTTGGGGAGGTATTTATTTCATCTTGAATGATTTTACCATCTTGAATATGTAAAATACAATCAGCAACTTTAGCTATTTTTTCATTATGTGTCACAATAAATATAATTTTATTATATTTTTTTGATACTTCTTTTAATAATTTAATAATTTTACCACCCGTTTTACTATCTAAAGCGCCGGTTGGTTCATCACATAATAATAGTGTCGGATTTTTAACAATCGCACGCGCAATTGCGACACGTTGTTGTTCCCCGCCACTTAATTGGCTAGGAAAATTCCTTTTCCTATCTTTTAAACCTACCATTTCTAACACTTCTTCACTATTTAAAGGATTTAAAGAAATAGATTCATTTAATAAAACATTTTCTAAAGTAGTTAGATTTGACATCAAATTATAAAATTGAAAAACAAAACCAATCTCATTTCTTCGATAAATTGATAACTGTTTATCATTATATTTTACAATATCATTACCATTGATAAGGCAGCTTCCACTAGTCGCGTTATCCATTCCACCTAGAATATTTAATAAAGTTGATTTTCCAGCACCGGAAGCTCCTAATATAACAACAAATTCACCTTTTTTAATTTTAAAAGAAACATTATCTAAAGCAATGACTTTATTAGTCTTATCATCGCCATATATTTTTGAAACATCTTTTAAAACTACTTGATATTCTTCATTTTTGTTAATCATAGTCAAATAATATCACGTGTTTAATTAAATTAAAATTTAAAATTTTAAGATGTCTAAAAAATAGCACTATAAATTTTAAAAAGTCTACAAAAACAGCTTATTTAATAAAAAAACAGCGATTTGATTCGCTGTTAGTTTTTTAAAATTTGTTTATTATTTTATTTCGTTTTCGGCTTGAATGACGCCATAGCCACCATCGCGGCGAACATAAACGACTGAAACTCGATCATCGTCTTCATCTAAATAAACAAAGAAATTATGACCTAAAGCGTCCATACGAGTAATCGCTTCTTCAATAGACATAGGCTCTAGATAATAAGATTTGGCTCTAACAATGACATCATTTTCATCTTTTTTAGGTTCTTCTTCTGCTACGATATTTTCAAAAGCAATCGCTTCACCTAAACCAGGTTTATTGCCATTTCTAGCCATACGTGTTTTTAATTTACGCATTTGACCTTGTAATTTATCTAAAGCTAAATCTAAAGCGGCATACATATCTTCATGTTCAACTTCGGCACGAAGAGTCATACGAGGAATAAAAATGGTTATTTCCACCTTTGCATTTGTTTTTTTAGCACTGCAAACGACACGACATGTAACGTTTTCGTTGATTAGAAAGTATTTATCCATACGCGAAAGTTTTTTCATGATCGCGGATTCCATACCTTTCGTAATCTTAATTTGTTTTCCGATAATTTGGTATTTCATATCCAACTCTCCTTTCTAATTATTAATATTTGATATGAAGGTTAGCTACAATTTTATTATAAAATGAAAACCAAATACTAACAATATTTTTAAAATTATTTAGCAAAAATTGGACACTTTTATTGTTTTAGTATTTTTTTAATTTCTTCAACTTTGTCAAGTTTTTCCCAAGGCAAATCTAAATCAGGACGACCAAAATGACCATAATTAGATATAGAAGAATATTTAAAACTTGGATTTGTAAGACGGAAATTTTTAATAATCATTCCAGGTCTTGCGTCAAATACTTTTCTAATAATTTCTAATATTTTTTCATCACTATAATGAGATGTATGATATGTGGAAATGCCAATAGATAAAGGTTCTGCAATTCCTATACCATAGGCAATTTGAACTTGAATACGATCACAAACACCTGCTGCAACAAGATTTTTTGCAATATATCTTGCCATATAAGCACCGCTTCGATCAACTTTAGTTGGATCTTTACCAGAAAAAGAACCTCCTCCATGATTAGCGCTTCCACCATAGGTATCAACAATAATTTTTCTACCCGTTAAACCAGTATCACCATTTGGACCACAAGTAACAAATTTACCAGTTGGATTTATATAATATTTGAAATCAGTATTAAGATTAAAAGATTTAACTACTTTAACCATAATTTCATCGTGAATATATTGTTTAAATTTTTCTAAATCAACATCTTCATCATGACTGCAACTCATCAAAACAGTGTCAACACGAATATTGTTTTTGTCAGTGTAGTCAATTGTGACTTGGGATTTCATATCTGGTCTTGCACCTTTAAAATAACCTAATTTTCTTAAATTTGTTGCGACACGAACTAATTTATGGGAAATAGAAATTGCAAGAGGCATGTACCCTTCACTCTCATTACTTGCATAGCCAAACATAATGCCTTGATCGCCTGCACCTTGGTTTTCTAACTTATCTTTTTTAATACCCATTGATATATCTAAAGATTGTTTATTAACTAAATTTATAATATTCACATTATGATAATCAGTGCCTAATTCTTGACGGTCATAGCCAATATCTTTTA
This sequence comes from uncultured Bacilli bacterium, assembly GCA_944358865.1. Taxonomy (GTDB): domain Bacteria; phylum Bacillota_I; class Bacilli_A; order RFN20; family CAG-826; genus CAJOOD01. Next base: position 8,758 of record CALVRV010000001.1, read on the forward strand.
AAACATCTTTTACTATTTTTTCAAAATCAATCGTTGCTTTACTTGTTATCTCTCCGCCTATAACAATCGTATTTTTTGTTGCAAAAACCTCGCAAGCCACACGAGATTCGCTATCTTGTTTTATAGCGCAATCTAAAATAGAATCGGCAATTTTATCGCAAACTTTGTCTGGATGTCCTTCTGCTACTGATTCGGATGTAAATAATATTTTTTCCATTTTTCTTTTTCCTTTCTAAAATAAAACCTCCTATGAAAGGAGGCATAGTTTAACATATTCATCCTTTCATCGTTCAGATATATATTATCTGCTAGGAAAAGCACTTACTTTTTCAAGAGTTGCTATCACACTTTTTCATTCCCAATGTGTGATTCTTGATGAAACTAAAGTTAATTATACTAGTGAATAGATTTTAAGGCTAGAGAAATTTGTTGAGGACAAGAAGTTTGACCAGTTTTTGAACCACGGCAAGTAATATTTTCTAATAAAGATATGGCTTTATTTATTTCCATACCTTTTAATAAATAACTTATACCTAGAGTGTTACCAGGACATCCTCCAACAATACGAATATTTTCAATTATACCATTATCATAAGTAATGTCATATTGTCTAGAACAAACATCCTTTGGATAATAAGTAATCGTTTTTGACATTATTTTATAATCTTTCCAAATACTTCGCCTTTGCAATTTGCAGCATTAGCTTCGTCAGTATCAATATGCATTGCTAATTTAAAATCATCTCTAACACGAATAACGACATCACCAAAAATAGTTTTTCTATCATTTGTATCGATTTCAACAGAAACAATATCACCATTATTAACGCCAAATTCTTTAGCATCGGCTGGTGTCATATGAATATGTCTTTTGGCGACGATTAGACCTTCTTGCAAATTAATTTCTCCTTTTGGTCCTCTTAAAGTTATTGGAGCAGATCCTTTTAAATCACCTGATTCACGAATAGGAGCACTGACACCAAGAGTGCGACAATCAGTTAAAGACATTTCAACTTGTCCTTGTTTTCTAAATGGACCTAAAATTGATACACGTGAAATAGTATTTTTAGGACCAACAACATCTAATCGAACATCACTTACAAATTGTCCAGGTTGTGAAAGATAAGCACGAACATTTAACGTTGCATCTTCTCCACATAAAATTTTAAATTCTTCTTCGCTGACATGAATGTGTCTTGCACTAGTTTCAACTAAAATGTTTTTCATAATTTTCACCTCATTTATTATGATATTACTAAATGTGAATGAATGCATCATTTTATTAATAAAATGTTTTCTTTTTTGTTTGCTAAGTTTAAAATAAAGCTATGGAAGAAATTGTTATTGAAGTTATTAAAAACGAATTAGAAAACGCATTAATAAATAAGGATGCGCTTAAATTAAACAACATCTTTGAAAAATATCCCACTATTGATATTGCACAAGTTGTGAATATGGGAAATTATGACATAACTAAACTTGTTTATATTTTTAAAGTTTGTGAAAGTAGTTATAGCGCAGATCTTTTTAAAGAATTAAATAATGATATTCAAAAACAATTAATTGACTCGTTTGCTGATAAAGATATTGTTGAATTATTATCTCATACCTTCGCAGATGATTTGACCGACTATTTACAAGAAATGCCTGCTAATGTTGTATCAAGAATTCTTCAAATCGCACCAAAAGAATTAAGAGAAAACATTAATCGTTTATTAAATTATAAAGAAAATACAGCTGGTTCTATCATGACAACTGAATATCTTTTATTTAATCAAGACATTTCATTAAAAGAAGCAATCAAAACAATTCAAGAAAAAGGTAAAGATGCAGTAACAATTTACACTATTTTTATTAGAGACGACCAAAGAAATCTAGTAGGCACAATTGATTTAGATGACCTTATTTTTAATAAAGAAGATTGTAAATTAAAAGATATCATGAATTTAGATTTTCAAACGGCAGATGTCAATCAAGATCAAGAAGAAGTTGCTAATATATTTAAAAGATATGATTTAAATGCAATTGCGGTTTTAAATAACGATAAGAAAATTTGTGGTGTCATTACATCAGATGATATTATGGATGTCATAAGTAAAGAGGCTGCTGAAGATATCACTAATATTTCTAATGTTTCAAGTATGAGTAAGTCTTATTTAGAAACTCCAATAATGAAATTAGTTTTAAAATGTCTTCCATGGATTGTCGCTTTAATGATTTTACAAATATTTTCTTCAATGATACTTTCATCTTTCCAATCTGAAATAAATAAATTTGCTATATTAAGTGTTTTTTCACCGATGATACTTGATGCTGCTGGTAATTCTGGTGGTCAAACAACAGGATTGATGATTCGTTCATTAAGTTTAGATGAAATACATAAAGGTGATTGGAAAAAAGTATTTTTTAAAGAATTTAGAGTAGGACTAATTCTTGCTTTAATTGTTGGGGTATTTGGATTTTTATGGTGCTTATTTGAATTAAGTGTAGGCATTGTTTCTTGCCATATTAAAGATTATCCAGCCATTACAGTAAATGATGATTTAACTTTGCACCTTTTAGTGTCTTTGCTTGTTAGTTTATCGTTATTTGTTTCTATTCTTTTAGCTAAAATATTTGGTGTCTTCCTTTGCTTTATAGCAAGCAAGTTAAAAAGAGATCCAGCAGTTATGGCTCAACCACTAGTTACTACATTAACTGATGTTGTTAGTTTATTAACATATTTTGCTATATGGGTATTCTTATTTGAACATTTTCTTGGTATATAAAAATTAAGTAGTAAAATAATAATCTATGGATGTAAAAAAAGATAAATCAAAAAATATTTATTTTGAATTAATAAGATTTTGTGTTACAGGTCTTGTCGCAGCTTTATTTGATTATTTGACATGTCAATTAATTATCCTTGCATTTAATTCAAGTGGAAGTTTTAATGAATATCTTATTACTAGTGTTTCCACTGCTTGTGGTTTTGTTATTGGAGTTATCATTAATTATTTGATGTCAACATTTTGGGTATATCAAAATGTCGCTGATAAAGAAAAAACTAAAACACCGCTATTCATTGTATATTTTGTCTTGCTATCTTTTGGTGGAATGGTAGTGTCTATTTTAGTAATGATGCTATGTAATTATATTATTGATTTAAGTTTTGGATTAAATATTTCTGATGCAAGTATCATCGATATATTTAAGGATTATGGTATTAATTTTATTAGCCAAGGTATTTTTTGGGCATATCTAATCTCGTTTGGATTTAAAACTCTTGCTGGTCTTATATTTAATTATTTTACGAGAAAATATATTTTATATCGCGCGCCAAAAGAAGAAATCAAAAATAATTAAATTGTATTTATTTTTTAAATCTACTTTGATAAAATATCAAAGCATGCACGAGTGGCGGAACTGGTAGACGCGTACGTTTGAGGGGCGTATAAGGCAACTTGTGTGAGTTCGATTCTCATCTCGTGCACCAAAAAAACAAATATGTCTTATCACAAAAAATGTGCTAAGACTTTTTTTATAAAAAAGATATTTTAATTAATATTCATTTTAAGAAAAATTAAATTAACAAAATAGGAAATAATTCACTTCTATAATATCAAACATAATATTTTTCGACAGTGTTTAAAAATACTTCGTTTCATATTAACAAAAATATTTTATAATATTTCTTAAGGAGAAAAGAAAATGAAAAAATTATTAAAAACAGTTTTATCATTAGGTGCAGCTTTATTAGGTGTTGTAGCTTTTTGTATGATTTTTGTTGCACCGCTTTCGTTTGTTTACGAAAGAATTTTAACTGGTGAAACAGTAACAATGGAATTAGCGTGGAATTATGTCTTTATTGGCGGTCCTTTAGAAATACCAGTTGTTATTGGCGGAGTTGAAATACTTACACTAAATTTTGGTGAATTAGCATTTAATAGTGTTCCTGTCGTTGGCTTTATTTTAATAGCAGTAGGAGTTTTAGTAACATTATTCCTTACTATTAAACCTAAAAAACGTGGTTTAATTTACACTATTTCTACTTTATTAAGTATTGCTGCATTTGTTGTCGGCGGTATTTTAATTTATTATACTAAAGATCAATTTTTAGCTATAAATAATCTAAGTGAATTACCAGACTTTTTCTTAGATACTTTACAAACCAACCCATCTATATATCTTGGAATGGTACTAGCGTTTGTTGCAGCATTTATTAATTTAATTAACCTATTTGTTCCAAGTAAGAAATAAGAGCATAAAAAAATGAAAAAATTATCAAAAATCTTCACTAGTGAAATTTGTATGTGGATAGCAAGTTTTTTTGCTATATTAGCTTTAATTATGATGTTTGTTCCCGCAATTGAGGGACGATATATCAATAGTTTAGCAGATATCTTTTTTAATCGTCCTGGCGCGGATATTTCTATAGGAATATGGCCATCATTTTTAGGCTACATGTTAATTTTACTTGCTCTTGTTATTTTAATTGTTATGGCTTTACCTTTTGTAAAACCAACTTTAAAAATTGAAAAAATAATATTAATTTTCACTATTATTATTTTAATTATTGGTGCGATATTAGTAATCTTATCCTACAATTTAGTTTTTTGGATGAACACTAATTTGATTAAACAATTATATGCACCTCTAGCGGGTGGATATTTAAGTGGAATTTTTGCACTTATTGCCTCTGGCTTTACAATTTATGGATTAAAATTAGATTTATAATTTTTAATTTGTTATTAAAAAATAACGGGAGCGACGCCCGTTATTTTTTTATTCACTTTCTAATTTTTTTAAAATTTTATAAGACTTTTGCACGATTTTTTTAACATTTCCATCGATGAATGGATTAATAAGATGATTCTTTTCTAATAATCCTACAAATGGATATTTACCACCGCACTTACAAAGTTTGATATATTTATTAAAAGCTTTTTGACGATCTTTATCCATCATATTAAGGAAAGAAAGCGCTAAAACTTGCGCTAGAGTGTAATCGATGTAATAAAAAGGTGAACCAAAGACATGGCTTTGTCTAATCCAATAAGCACCATGACCGCTACAAGGTAAATCAATATAGTGTTTATGAGGAGTATATCTTGATTCGATTTCTTTAAATTTTTCACATCTTTCTGCATGAGTAGCGTTTGGATTTTCATAAACCCAGTGTTGGAACTCATCAATAGTGATACCATAAGGTAAGAATTTAAATGCATCTTCAAGATGAGAAATTTTATATTTTTTACTATCTTCTTTAAAAAACAAATCCATATATGGCCAGGCAAAAAATTCCATTGACATTGAATGAATTTCACATGCTTCTAAAGTAGGCATACGATAGATAGGTATTTTAATATTACGACTTAAATATCCTTGGAAAGCATGCCCTGCTTCATGAGTTAAAACATTGACATCATCTTGTGTACCATTAAAGTTAGCAAAAATAAATGGAGCTTTATATTTTGGAATATAAGTCATATATCCACCAGGTGCTTTATAATTTCTTGCTTTTAAGTCCATTAAATGGTTATCAAGCATAAAATTAATAAATTCTCCGCTTTCCTTTGACATATCTTCATACATCGTTTTAGCGCAATTTATTAATTCTTCAAAACTACCTTTTGGCATTGGATTTCCATCTTTAAAAGATAAATTAAAATCATATGTAGCCATTTTATTAAAATTCATGCCTAGACGTTTGGCTTGTATTTTATATAATTTTTGACAAATTTCTACGACACTGTCACTTATTTGTTTACGATAATTTTTGACCATTTCAGCATCATAGTCACTTCTGCCTAATCTTAAATATCCAAGTTTAACGAAATTATCATAACCTAATTTATGTGCCATATTATCTCTTAAGTGGACTAATTTATCATAAATTGTTCCAATTTCTTCTTCGTGCTCACTTAGCCAATTATCAACAGCAATAGAAGCTTTTCTACGTGTTTCACGATCTAAAGATTTGCTAAATTTACCCATTTGAGATAAATTGTAAGTTTTACCTTCAAATTCTATTTGCGCGCTTGCCATAATTTTATCGTAATTAGATGATAAACGATTTTCTTCAATTAAATCTTCGATAATTTTTTCATCAAAAGATTTTAATGAATTTTCAAGCATAACAAAATAATAACTTCCTAATTTATTTTCTAAATAATTACGATATTTACTGTTAACTAATGCCTTATAAAAATTATTTGTAGCGGCACTGACACGTGGCATATTTTCATCACACGCATCATTTGCTTTGGCTATTTTTTGATCATGAGTATCTAAAGAATAACGAATAGTTATTATTGTTACTAGTGAAGAAACTTCATCATCTAGACGATGAAAATTATTAACTATTTTTAAAACTTCTTTTTCATTAGATGCATTTTTTAAAGAGTCTTCAAGATTATTAATTTTTTCAATTATTTTGTCAAAATTAGGGACTTTTAGCTTAATTTCTTCAAATTTTTGCATAGTTTTCTCCTTTAAAATTATTTAATGATTAAAGATTCTTCATCCATTTCATGAGGTTTTTCTTTTCCTAATAAATCAATAATTGTAGGTGCAATATTTGCTAATTTTCCACCTTCTTGTAATAATTTGATATCGGTTCTAGAAATGCAAAATGGAACAAGATTTGTTGTATGAGCAGTAAATGGATGATCATTATCATCTAATATTTCTTCAGCGTTGCCATGGTCAGCAGTAACAATTAATGTAGCGTCATTATCTTCACACCACTTAATTAATTTACCGACACAAGTATCAACCGTTTCAACTGCTTTAACAACAGCATCACAAACAGCAGTATGTCCAACCATATCACAGTTGGCAAAATTAACAATGACAACATCTAAATAATCTTTATTTAATTCTTTTAACAATGAATCACATACTTCATAAGCAGACATTTCTGGTTTTAAATCATAAGTCGCTACTTTAGGTGAATTAATTAAAATTCTCTTACAATTTTTTAATTGTGGTCTTTCGACACCATCAAAATTCATTGTTCCATCAAAAAAGAAAGTAACATGAGCGTATTTTTCTGTTTCAGCAATACGAAGTTGATAATAACCATTATCCGCTAGCCAGGTACCTAAAATATTATCAAGTTTAGGTAAAGCAAAAGCGATTTCTCCTTTAACTGAATCAGCATATTTCATTGTACATACAAAGAAAATATTATTTAAAATGTGTTTTGGTACATAAGATTTATATGCTGGCGTTCCATCTTCTTTTAGAGGTGGATTTTGATAAAAATAAGGATTAGTTAAGATAGTAGAAATTTGAATAGCACGGTCTGGTCTAAAATTCATAAAAATAATAGCGTCGTTATCACAAATTCTTCCATCAACATTTTTATTATAAGCCGGGATTAAAAATTCATCGCTAGCGTCTTTACCAGTTGTTGGTAAATATTCATATTGTTGTTTTAAATAATCATGATAATCATCAAAAGATAAACCATCATGATCAACCATAACACGATACGCAACATCAACACGATCTAAATTTTTATCACGATCCATGACATAATATCTTCCACCTATATCAGCAATGTGACCAAAATTTAATTCTTTCATTAAATTAGAAATTTCATCTAAATAAGAAACTCCAGCTTGTGGATCAACATCTCTTCCATCCATAAAAGCGTGGAAATAAACATCATCTAATCCTTCGTTTTTTGCCATTTTTATCATTGCTTTAATATGATTGATGTGTGAATGAACACCGCCATCACTTGTCAAAGCAAAAATATGCAATTTACTATGATTATCTTTTGCGTGTTTAATCGCATTTAAATAATGTTCGTTTTTAAAAAATGTTCCATCTTTAATAGCTTTGTTAATAAGAGTTAAAGATTGATAGACAATTCTTCCTGCGCCAATATTCATATGGCCAACTTCTGAATTTCCCATTTGACCTTCAGGAAGACCGACAGCTTCTCCAGATGCTTGAATTTTTGTATAAGCATATTTTGAAAAGAAATAATCTAAATTAGGTTTTTTGGCTTTATTAATTGCGTTTCCATGATTAGACGCTCTTAATCCATAGCCGTCCATAATACATAAAATAATTGGTTTTTTGTTCATAAATTTAACCTCCATTAAAAATTATAAATATTTATATATTTAAAACAAGTTATATGATAATTTTTTTAACTTATATAATATCTTTTTTATCTACTTCATTAAAAACAAAAATATATACATAAGGTGCAAAACGAATCCAATAATTATAGCCAATAACATCCGCGTTATATGAGGCAGAGATAATTCTAAATTGATCATCAATTTCATTTAAAATTTTAATAAAAAAATTAATTTCATCATTTTTTAATAATTTAGAATTGTTACGAACAGTAAAGATAAGTTGTTGCTTTAAAAATGCCATTAACTGACGATTTTTTAAACAAGTCTCATTTGTTAAATCATTTAACGAGTAGATATCAATATTTTTAAATTGTTCATATTCACTAATTAAATTAGATAAATTAACATCATTTTTTAATATTGCATTATATAAAACATTAATAATTTCATATTTTTGATTAAGTAAAATAGTTAATGCATTTCTATGGACTTTAATTCTTTTTAAAAAAAGATAAACAAATATCAAATTAACGATAAATAAAATTACATAAACACAAGCAATAATACCCAAACAAATAAGAGCGATGACAAATCCATTCATAACTTTTCTAATGATATTTTATCTAGAGATTTTTATAATTACAAATTATAATTTTTTTAGGAGGCTTTTTATGAAAGCAAGATATTTATTTTCTGCAATTGTTTTAACATTAACATTAACTAGTTGTGATTTTATAACAGATATTTTTTTATCATCAAGCACTACAACAACTACAACAACTTCAGAAAGTTCAACTACATCAGTAAATAATCCGTTGCATCAAAAATTTGAACACGTCTTTTTTAAAGAAGATTTTCAAAAAGAAGGTGGTCAAACCACTATTAATGGTGCAACATTTACATATTCTCCTTTTACATATTTAAGTGGCTATTGGGGAAACGGTCTACAAATAGGATCTTCTTCAAATCCACAAAAAGAAGCATGGTCTTTAACATGTTCATTTGATGAACAAATTACCTTAAAAAGCATGCAAATGTATCTAACAAATGCGCAAAACGGGGGCGGAATTTATCAAATAGATATTAATAATGACACAATTGAAGGAGAATTTAATATTGCTAATGACCCTCAGGAATTTACACATAGCAATTTAAATTATTCTACAAATTCATTTACGATTAATTTAAGTTCCACTAAGAATAGTGCGATTTATTTTTATTCATTAGCGTTTGAAATTGAAGTTATACCTGGCTCAAAAATAAATATAACTACAGATAATTTATCTAGAGAATCTACTTTACCTGGTCAAGGTGAAATACCCAAATTAAATTATGAACTTGTTTCTATAGATGAATATTATAATGATATTGATTTAACATTAACAGGCGATGAATTAAAAAATGAATTAAATTCTTTAAAAGATAATATTGAATATGTTTCTTATGATGACGCTAAATATATGCTTCAATATACAGATGAAGATTTAAATAATCCTGGATATATGTATGGATTATTTGATGGAGATTTAATTCCACAAAGATGGGATGGAGGCTCTTCTTGGCAAAGAGAACACGTATGGGCTTGTGCAAGAATGCATATTGCCGATGATGCTCGTCCAAGTGGTTCAACTAAAAATCATTCTTCAGATTTACATAATTTAAGAGTTGCTTGTCGTGGAGTAAATTTATATCATTCTGACAAATATTATTCAACTATTCCAAGTAGCGAATCTATCTTTCCAAATGTTACTCATGATGATGTAACTGGTATGCATACTTATCAAGGAGATCATCGTGGTGATGTCGCGCGTATTTTATTTTATATGTATGTTACTTATGATGAATTAATTTTAACTGATAATACTAATCAGATGGAAGATGATAAAAACGCTAATTATAAATATTCTATGGGAATATTATCATCACTAATTGAATGGAATAATCTTGATCCAGTTGATGATTTTGAAAAACAAAGAAACGATAGAATATATCAATATCAACATAATCGTAATCCATTTATTGATTATCCAAGCTTAGTAGAAAGCTTATTTGACTAAAATATAGATGTGTGCTAGTATTTAATTGAAAGGTATAACAAATTAATTATGGCAAGTCAACCAATTATGGCTATCATGTACGATTTTGATAAAACTTTATCAACTACTGATATGCAAAACTATTCATTTATTCCAAACTTAGGACTTACACCTGAACAATTTTGGGGTGATACAACAATTTTTAGTGAAAAAACTGGTGTTGAAAGAATTCTCTCTTACATGTATGTAATGATTAAAAAAGCTAAAGAAAATAATATTAAATTAACAAGAGAGTATTTGAATGAATGTGGTAAAAATATTAAATTTTTTCCAGGTGTCACGACATGGTTTAAAAGAATAAATGAATATGGTGCGTCAAAAGGAGTAAAAGTTGAACATTATTTAGTTTCTTCTGGCACGAAAGAAATTATTGAAGGATCATCAATATTTAATGAATTTAAGGCTGTATTTGGATGTGAATATTATTATGAAAACGATGAGCCTGTCTGGCCTAAATTAGCAATAAATTATACACAAAAAACGCAATTCTTTTTTAGAATCGCAAAAGGTGTTGTCGATACAAGCGATGATGAGGGTGTAAATATTAAAACCAAAAAATTACGTGTACCATATGAAAATATTGTCTATATGGGTGATGGAATGACTGATATTGCTTGTATGACACTAGTAAAGAAAAACGGGGGCCATTCAATCGCACTTTATCCAGAAAAAGATCAACAAAAAGTTCGTCAACTATATGATGAAGGACGTGTCTCTTTTATTTGCCGCGCAGATTATGGTGCAAATTCTGATTTAGAAAAAATAATTCAATTAATTATTGATAAAATTGCAACTTATACAGAAATTGAAAAAAAGCAAATAAGTTTAGCTTATAAAGATTTAAAATAAATTTACACAAATATATAAAACTTTGTTTTATCTTTTAATTAATAGTGATATATTTATAACGAGGTTTTTAAATGCCTAAAAACTATAAAGTCGATGATCTAATCTATGTCACTATTACTCAAGTAAAGCCATACGCTGCTTTTTTTGTTACTGATGATAATGTCAAAGGTATGGTTCATGTCTCGGAATTAAGTGATTCTTTTATTAAAGATATTGATAAAATTTTAATTCCTGGTGATGTGATTAAAGTCAAGATATTAAAAATAGATGATACGGATGGATTTATTCGTGCCTCATATAAACAAATCGATGATAAAGATAAATTTTCAAGCCATATTAATATTCGCCATGGATTAAATGAAGATGAAAAAGAATTTGAACCATTAGCAAGAAATATTCAGACATGGATTGATAAAACTATAAAAAGAAAGGGATTAAAATAAAAATTATGAAAGAAATGTTATTTATTAATTATCGTCATAGCGATTTTAAAGATCATTTAAATGACTACGCTAAAAAAGTAAAAGAAATTGATACAATAATCAAAAATAAATCTGGACGCGGTAATGATTATTTAGGTTGGTTTGATTATACAGATCATCTTAACAAAGAAGAAATAGAACAAATTAAAAAAGACGCTAAATACGTAAGAGATAATTTTGAGGTCTTAGTAGTGTGTGGTATTGGTGGTTCATATTTAGGAGCACGCGCGGCAATTGAAGCATTAGGTGGATTAAATAAAAAAGATAAATTAGAAATAATATTTTTAGGAAATACATTCTCCCCTACTTATACTTATCAAATTTTAGATTATTTAAAAGATAAAAAATTTGCAATAAATGTTGTTAGTAAATCAGGAACGACAACAGAGACTGCTATTGCATTCCGTTTATTAAGAAATTTATTAATTGAAAAGATTGGTAAAGAAAACGCAAAAAAGGCTATTTATGCAACAACTGATAAAGAAAAAGGCATTTTAAAAGAACTTTGTGATAAAGAAGGATATCAACGTTATATTTTACCTGATGATATTGGTGGTAGATATTCTGTTTTTACTCCAGTTGGTCTATTCCCTTTAGCGTGTGCTGGTTATAATATCCATGTCTTTTTATTAGGATGTAAAAGAGGATATTATGATTTTGATGATGATGAATTATTAGAAAATAAAGCTTATCAATATGCTTGCTTTAGAGACTATATGTATAAAAACAAAGGAAAAAGTGTTGAATTATTTGTCCAATATGAGCCACATTTATGTCAATTAAATGAGTGGCTAAAACAATTATTTGCAGAAAGTGAAGGAAAAGAACATAAAGGCTTATTCCCTGCTAGTGTTAATTTTTCAACAGACTTACATTCATTAGGACAATTTATTCAAGAAGGATCTCCAATTCTTTTTGAAACTATTTTTAAAGCCAATACTTCTTTACATGATGTAACAATACCTCATGATGAAGAAGATTTTGATCAATTAAATTATTTAGAAAATAAGACTTTAAACTATGTCAATGAAATGGCTTTTGAAGGAACATTAAAAGCGCATGCTGAACAAGGAAATGTCCCTTGTATGGTCATTTATTTAGAAAAAGTTGATGAATATAGTTTAGGATATTTGATGTACTTCTTTATGAAAGCCTGCGCGATGAGTGCATATTTATTAGATATTAATCCTTTTAATCAACCTGGTGTTGAAATATATAAGAAAAACATGTTTCATTTATTAGGCAAAAAAGGATATTAATTGTTATAAAACTATTTAGTTATACTCTTAATGAAATATATTAAAAATTATATTGACTTTTAAAACCATGCAGTGCTATATTATTTAAGCGCATTGCATGCCCAACAGGATGCTTAGCTCAGTTGGGAGAGCATCGCCTTTACACGGCGGAGGTCGTGGGTTCGAGTCCCTCAGCATCCACCAAATAAAGTATATTCAAACGGAGGGGTAGCGAAGTGGCTAAACGCGGTTGACTGTAAATCAACTCCTACGGGTTCGGCGGTTCGAATCTGCCCCCCTCCACCATCTTTAAAACCACTTGGGGTGTAGCCAAGCGGTAAGGCAACAGACTTTGACTCTGTCATCTCGGTGGTTCGATCCCACCCACCCCAGCCAACTTTTATAAATAAAAGTTGACAAGAATTGCTAAAATACTAAAATAGTATTTGCAACTCCCGTTAGCTCAGTTGGTAGAGCACTTGACTTTTAATCACGGGGTCAGAAGTTCGAATCTTCTACGGGAGACCAAAAAATGCCCAGGTGGCGAAATAGGTAGACGCACAGGACTTAAAATCCTGCGAGACTAATACTCTCATACCGGTTCGATTCCGGTCCCGGGCACCAAATTTAAAAAACGCGCCTTAAAGGCGTTTTTTATTAACTTGGGGTATAGCCAAGCGGTAAGGCAGCGGGCTCTGAACTCGTCAGCCTTGGTTCGAATCCAAGTGCCCCAGCCAATTAAAAAATGCCAGCAGGCATTTTTATTTTACTTATATATATTTTTTTGCATTCGTTCTTGAATAATTAATTTTAATTTTATGTAATTTTAAAAATCGATATAAAGCTTTATATGCATCTTTTTGATAAGGATAATAAAAAAGTAATAAAGATTGACTAGATAAATTTTCTAAAATATTAACACGATGCATATTTTTATATTTTTTTAAACCGTATAATTTTTCATCAACAATTAAAGAAACATCATTAAAATAAAGTTCTAATCTAGGAAAAGAATATGCAAAATTATCATTTATTTTTCTATCAACACTGTTAGTTTCAAAAACATATAATTTAAAATTATCACAAGCAACGACACCATTAAAATATTTGCCTTGAAAATCGTTATAATAAAGGCAAGGAATTTGAAAAATGAGTTGTTCTTCTTTAAATAATTTTGTAATCATAACTTTTTTATCATATTTGTAAACAAATCAATATTTTTTTGCTATAATCTTTTCCGTTATGGAAAATCAAGTTAAGCAAATTATAGAAACTTTAGATAAGATTCGCCCCTTTATTCAAAGAGATGGAGGAGATATCGAATTTGTTAGTTTTGATGATGGAGTTGTCAATGTTAGAATGCATGGTGCTTGCCAGGGTTGTTCTTTTATTGATTTAACAATTAAAGAAACAATTGAAGTAATCTTACAAGAAGAAGTCGAAGGCGTAAAAGAAGTAAAAGTTGTTGAATAATTATTAAATAAGGAAATTTTTAATATTATTACAAATAATATATCCTTTACGGTTGTAGACGTCTTTTTTATTGTATTTAATAGGAATTAAATTAGTTTGTAAAAATATACCTCCCGCTTCATTAACAATAATATTAATCGCAGCAGTATCCCATTCTTTTGTTCCGCTTGATAAGCGATAAGAAAGTTCGGCTTCACCTTTTGCAATTAAGCAAGCTTTAATAGAAGAGCCTTTTTTTACAACATTTTTAATTTTATCAGTATGTCTTAAAATCATATTTTGTTCTAATTCGTTATGATGGAAGACAGAAATAAGACAAGTTAAATTATTAAGTTTATTATTGACGTGAATTTTTTCAACTTTTTTATCTTTATCAATAAAAAACGCGCCTTGTCCTTTTAATGCGTAATATATTTGATCATAAGCAGGAATTAAAACAACACCAACAATAATTTCACCACGATAAGACAAAGCAATATTAACAGTAAATTCATCATCTTTATTGATAAAGTCTTTTGTTCCATCGATTGGGTCAATAATCCAAACATAATCTTTTTTTAAACGCGATAAATCATCTTTACTTTCTTCTGTTAAAAAACCATGATCAGGAAACATAGTAGAAAGATATTCTCTAATTAATTTATCTGATAATTTATCTGCCTTAGTTACAGGAGATTGATCGCTTTTTATTTCGACATTAAAATCATGGCTATTATAAATATCCATAATTGGTTTTTTAACTAACCGAGCAGCTTGAAGTGCAGCATTTAGAAAAATATCATACATATGTCTTCTCCTTTACGATAAAACTTTAACCATTTCTTTTATTATAGAAGAAATTATGTCTTTTTCATATGGAATTTTTTGAATTCCACAAGCAAAGTCATGTCCACCGCCACCAAATTTAATAGCGACAGGAATTATAGGTTTGTCTTGGCTTCTAAATTCACAAGTCAAAGTATTGTCGTTATTTTCAATAAATAGAGCCCAGGCATCAAAGCCTTCTAAATTTGCTAAGACATTAACAAAACTACCAATATATCCATCATAATTTAAAGAAGCAATAAAATTCTTGTCGATAAAACAATATATAATTTTACCTTGTACTTTATAATGACTATAAATATATGATTTAATATTGAAACTATTAAAATTAGAAAGTGCGATATTTTGATATATTTTTTCAAAATTTGCACCTAATTTGATTAATTTTTTTGCAAAAGTTAAGGATTTTGCATCTTTTTCTAAATACATAAACCGATTAGTGTCAGAAACAATTCCATAATATAAAGCATTAATTAAAGTAGGAGACATATTAATATTTTTGTTTTGTTTAAATAAAATATATAACGCTAAAGCGCAACTTGATAAAGAATTATTGATATAACAAAAAGAAGCGTTTTTAATAGTTTTTTTGCCTTTATTATGATGGTCAATAACAGCAATCTCTTCACAATTAAATAATCTATTATCTTCACAACGATAATCTTCATTAAAATCTAACGCAATTGCTAAAGATCCTTTAAATTTATCATCATTAATAATATGTGGTTTATAAAAAAGAGGAAACATCTTTCTAACACCGCTTCCCACAATATAAACTTCCTTGTTAGAAAAATTATTTTTAATAAATTCATACATGGCAATTTGTGAAGAAAAACAATCGCCATCGCAATTTACATGTCCAAATATAATTATTGTTTGATACTTATTGATAAGATGAATAAGTTGATCAATTTTTTTCATTTTTAGTAATTATAATCATGATTATTTTCATCTAGATTGCTATCTGAATCATTAGAATCTCCTTCTTCTTCACTTTTTTCGAGTTCTAATTCTTCTTCATCTGCATCATCTAAATTGTCTAATACACTTTCGTTTTCATCATTATCAGAGCTATAAGCAGAAGCCATATCAATTTGATATTCTTTAGATAAATGACGTGATTTTAAATCCCAAACATTATTTCCTAATAAAACAAATCTTCCATCTAATGTTAAATTTGTATAAAAACTAGCAATTTTATTCGCGGCTTCTTCTTCATTAAAAGCAAGGGTTTTACAAACATCTTCAAAAAGTTTATTAAACGCTATACCCTCACTTTCCTTATCAATTAATTCATAAGCCACATCTAACATTGATTTTTGCATATATATTTCCTCCTATTTGTTACATATTTTCTAAGGCTTTGACACCAATTAGATTTAAAGCGTCTTTCATAACTATGCTAGCTGCTTTAGCTAGCGCTAAACGAGAAGAAGTTAATTTTTCATCATCTTCTAAAATTATTCTACATTCACTATAAAAAGAATGTATAGAATTAGCTAATTTATAAATATAATTAGTCATTAAATATGGTTCTCTTAACAAAGCACAATTTTCGATAGTGCCTGGATATTCTAATAATAATTTCATCAATTCTATTTCTTCAATATGATTCAAATTATTAACACTAGAATCTAATTGATGTTTGTTATTATCAAGTTTTAAAACTTTATTTAATCTAGCATAAGCATATTGAGCATAAAAGACTGGATTTGAAGAAGATTGTTCTCTAGCAAGATTAATATCAAAATCTAAATGAGATCCACCGCTACGATTAACAAAATAATATCTTATAGCGTCAACACCAGCCTCTTGGCACAATTCCCTTAAAGTAATAGTTTGACCAGTTCTTTTTGAAAGTTTTATTTCTTCTCCATCTTTAAAAATTCTAACCATTTGAATTAATTGAACTTCTAATGCATCTTTGCTATAACCGTGCATCATTAAGACAGATTTCATACGATTGATATAGCCATGATGATCTGCACCTAAAACATCAATTAAAATATCAAAACCACGGCCAAGTTTATTTAAATGATAAACAATATCAGGCATAAAATAAGTATAATCGCCATTACTTTTAACGATGACACGATCTTTATCATCTAAATAATCACTAGTTTTTAAAACTAAAGCTCCATCTTGTTTATAGATATGATCTTTTAAATATTCTATTTCTTTTTCAACTGCATTATTTTTTCTAACATCTAATTCAAAACTAACAACATCAAACTTCACATTAAATAAATCTAAGTCGTCAAAAATTTGTTTTAACAAGATATTTTTAGCTTCATTTTTACATAATTCTAGAACAGTTTTTTCATCTTCTTTTAATAAAGAGTCTTCATATTTATCTTTTAAAATTTTAGCAACTTCAATAATTTCTTGCCCATGATACATATCATCGCCAAGTGTTATCTTTTCATTAAACAATTCCTTATATCTTAAAAAAACAGAGATGCCAAGATTATTAATTTGATTGCCAGCATCATTTACATAATATTCACGACAAACATCATACCCTGCTTTAGATAAAATACGAGCTAAACTATCACCAACGGCCGCTCCTCTAGCGTGGCCTAGATGTAAATAACCAGTAGGATTAGCGCTGACAAATTCAATGTTAATTGCTTTATTTTTCTTTACGCCATTTCCATATGAAGAACCTTTATCTAATATTTCTTTAACAACTTTTTTAAAAGAATCTTGACTCATAAAGAAATTAATAAAACCAGGACCAGCAATTTCAAGTTTATCGATATCAGTTTTATCTATTGCACCAATAATAGAATTAGCGATTTTTCTAGGATTATCTTTTAAAGTAGAAGCTAATTTCATTGCTATGTTACAAGAATAGTCACCGAATTTTTTATCTTTTGTTAAAGATATTTCAATTAGGTTGATATATTCTTTAAACCCTAACTTAATTAAGGCTTCTTCAACTTTTGTTTTTAAAAGATTTTCATTGTTCATAAGCAAGTAGTTATTATACAAATTATAAAATAATTTTCAATTATTTTTATTGCTTTTAATTAAAACAATAGCGTAAGCTTCAATGGCCTTGTTTTGCCCAACATCACCAAAGCCTTCATTTGTTCCTGCTTTAATGGCAACATTAGAAAGATCAATTTCTAATAAATTAGCGAGGTTTTTGCGCATATTTTCAATAAATTTGCTTAATTTTGGTTTTTCTAAAGAAATAAAAACATCAACATTATTTATGATAAAATCTTTATCTTTAAGCATTTGCATTACTTCTTTTACAATTATTGATGAATCAATATTTTTATATTTTGGATCGGTATCACTAAAATAATAACCAATATCACGTAAAGAAAGCGCTCCTAAAATAGCGTCACTTACAGCGTGATAGACAACATCACCATCGCTATGTGCTTCAGCGCCTAAATGATATGGGATTTTTTCTCCACATATGATTAGAGGTCTATTTTCTTTTAAAGCGTGAATATCTTTAGCAAAACCAATTTTATACATTAAACATTAAACCTAAAAAACATTATATCGCCATCTTTGACAACATAATCTTTCCCTTCACTTTTTAATTTGCCAGCTTCTTTTATTGCTTGTTCGCTTTTATAAATTACAATATCATCATAGGTATAAACTTCCGCACGTATAAACCCTTTTTTAAAATCAGTATGAATGATACCTGCACATTCATTTGCTTTCATACCGTTTATAAAAGTCCACGCTCGACATTCATCTTCTCCAACAGTAAAAAATGTTGAAAGATTTAATAACTTATAAGTAGCTTTTACTAATTTATCTAAGCCAGATTCTTCCACTCCTAATGAATGCAAATATTCTTCTTTTTCTGTTGCAGATAATTGACTAAGTTCACTTTCGATTTGGCAAGATATTGCTAAGACTTCACAATTTTGCTTTTCTGCATATTGTTTTAAAGCCATATAATTTTTATTTTTTGTCAAATCTAAAAGATCATCTTCACTGACATTTGCCACATACATAAGTGGTTTATTAGTTAATAAAAAATAATTTGAATTAATAAAATTTTTATCTTCTTCGCTTAAAGAAGAACACCTTAAAGGTATGCCTTCTTGTAAATATTTTTGTATTTTTTTAATTAAATCAACTTCATATATAGATTGTTTATCTTTACTAATTTTTGCTTTTGTTTCAATTTTAGAAAGTCGATTGCTAACACTTTGTAAGTCACTAAGACAAAGTTCAATATTAATAATATCGGCATCTCTTATTGCATCGATAGTGTTTTCTACATGGATAATATCGTTATTTTCAAAACAACGTACAACTTCCACAATTGCGTCGCATTGACGAATGTTGGCTAAAAATTGGTTGCCTAATCCTTCTCCATTGCTTGCGCCTTTAACTAAACCAGCAATATCAAAAAATTCACAAGTCGCATAAATAGTTCTCTTTGGTTTAAATAAGTTTGAAAGAAAATCTAATCTTTTATCATTAACATTAACGATTCCATTATTAGGATTTATAGTTGCAAATGGATAATTTGCAGCTTCAACATGAGAATTTGTAATTGCGTTGAATAACGTAGATTTACCAACATTTGGAAGACCAACAATTCCTGCTTTAAGTGCCATATTTTTTATTTCCTTTTCTATGCGATATTATAAGATAATATCATCGATTTTTCAAACATTGTATTGTATCAAGTTTTTGTACTTTTCTTAGAAAAAATACCGCACTAATTATACCAATAATAAGAGAAAATAAAATCATAAAAATATATGGTTGTATACTAAAATTTAAATTTATTTGGACATTTAATAATTTGGCTATTCCATATTTAAAAGCAAGAAATATTGATCCTAATTGTAAGCAAGATGACATAACTCCCATCATCGTAATACTAAGTGAATGAGAAAAAAGCAATTTAGAAGATTCGTTTTTACTAATTCCAATACATCTTAATAAACCAATATCTTTTTTTATCTCTAATAAATGCATATAGTTACAAATACTTACAAGACAAATAGCAACAATCATAGTTAGTAAAGATAAAACAATCAATATCATCTCTAAATAAAAACATAATTTGTCTGTTTCTATTTTTATATCATACATTGGATTTGTAAAATCATAATATGGATAAAGGTTTTTTAATTTCTCTATTATTGTTTGACTATCTATACTTTCTTTGACATCAAATGACATTCCAATAGGTACTAAATCAAAAGCAGAAATTCCTAATTGACATTGAAAAAATAATAAAGAAAAAAGATTATCGTGATAAATTATATTTTTATCATTATCAACAACACCAACAATATTAAATTGTTCACTTACAAAAGAATCATTATTAGCCATAGATAAATAAATTGTCTTATTAATAACATCTTCTTTAGCAAATAGCTTTTTTGCTAATCCTGATGATATAACAAACTGAGTATAATTATTTGGAATGTTTCCATATTTTAAATTTACTTCGTCTAATGTTTTAAAAAAGACACCATCCATAGACGTTTTACTATAATGACCATACACTACTCCTTTTGGCAATTGAATTAAGGCATCTGGCGCGAATCCATAACTAGAAAATAATCCAGTTGTTTCATCTAATAAAGATTGCTGACTAGATAAAAAAATCATATTAGTAAAGCCACTTAATAAAGAAGTTCCATAAACAGAATAACCACCAAAAGAAGAAAAAATAGGATTATAAATGTTATTATCCACTAATTTAAATTCATTGTAATCATGATAATTAAAACTTAAAAATGGATTATTAAACACTAATATACGATCAATATTGCGAGATGAAGTTTCATTATATAACCACGGGTAATAATCTTGATTTGCAATTTCAAATATATAATTAATTAAATTAGTGTCTTTATATACTTTTCTTAAAAATTCTTCATTGGTATTTATAAGTTTTAAATAGTAACATTTTTTTAAAATCCAAGGATAATATTCTACTTGTGTAATGTTAGTGTTTGATTTAAAACGCATCATTTCTTCAAAAACATATTCATTAAATAATGGATTTGAATGATATATGGTAGGATTGTTTGATATTATAAAACCTTTAACATTAAAAGTTTGTTCATCATTATATTGCCAAGATTCGTTAGCAAGTTCAAAACATACACGAAAACCGTTATTATTTTGAATATATTTAGATAATGAATCGATTGTTCTTTCAATTCTTAATTGATAGCATATTTCACTAAGCATAAACGGATCAATACTTAAAACTATTTCATCATCTTTTAAGTTTTCTATATCATTTGGATATATTTTTTCTTTATTGTCGCTTAGCCAAATAAAATCATTAATAAGTCGAATAGAATATCCTCTTAAAACATATCGATAAGTTGTATCAGCAAGAGTTAGTTGATTTAAATCAACAAAATATTCTTCAAAATTAGCAAGATAACATATTCCATAATTTAAAATATCATCTGGATATTTATTTATTATTGCTTTAGCAGCGTTTTCATTTAAAGAAATAATATCATTATCTAATGTATCAATATTTTTTGTTGTAACCACAACTTGATTATCGCTGACAATATTTGAATAAACACCAGTGACGCTAGAATAAATTGTGTCAGAAATAAGTAAAGATAAACCTATACTTAAAAATCCAAAAGAAACGACAAAATTTGTAATAAACGTGCGAAAAGGCCTTCTTTTTATATAATTTTTGCTATGTTTGAATAAAAATTTTAAAGATAATTTTGGTTTTTTCTTTTCAACACTGCAATTTATAATTGGCAATTTTTTTCTTTTATTTTCTAAATTTGAATTATCACATGTTAAGACAATGTTATGATTATTTATCTCATATGTATAATCATTAAATTGCTTAACTAAATCTTTATCATGACTAATAACTATAACAAGTTTAGATGCCGATAAGATTTTTAAAATATTCATAATTTCAATTTTGTTTTTACTATCTAAAGAGCCAGTTGGTTCATCGCAAAGAATAATTTTGGCATCATTAATTAACGCTCTTGCGATACACACTTTTTGTTTTTGTCCACCGCTTAATTCACTTATCTTACTGTCTTTTAGTTCTAATATATCGATTAGTTTTAAAATATCTAAAGCTTTCTTATATTGTCTTTTTTCAATTTTGTTTGCCAGTGTCCAGCTAGGAAGTAAAACATTATCAATTACTTTATCATAATTAAATAAATTAAAATCTTGAAAAACATATCCAATATTTTCAAGACGAAATTTTGCCAATTCATAATCACTTAACGTTTTAATATTAATTCCATTAATAGTGATTTCTCCTTCAAAATCAACTAGCCCACTTATCGCATTAATTAATGTTGTTTTACCACATCCACTTGGTCCATAGATAAAATATAAGCCGTGGCTTTTAAATTCCATATTTACATTTTCTAAGACTAATTGATTTTTATATGATTTAGAAAAATTTTTAATATGAATCATTCTTCTTGTAATTCCTTCCTTATGTTGATATTTCTAGAAAAATAAATAGGAATATAAGTTGTAAAAAACATAACAAAAAGCGAAATTAAAATAATTAATATAGGAAGTAAAAATGGTACATTTAAAAAGCTAAGAAATGGAATTTGAATAATATTTTCAATATTAAAAAATCTATTAATCATCCAATTAATAAGAGGATTTAAAATACTAGCGAAAATAAAACTAGATATTAAAGAAACAATCAAGACAAAAACATTTTCGTAAATATAAATAGAAAATAGCTGTTCATTACTCATTCCTAATGATAAATAAATAGCGTTATTTCTTTTTTGAAAAGCAAAATTAGAATACGATGAAAGACCAATTATTAATATTGTTCCAATAATAACTAAAACAAAAAATATTACTAGACCAATTTTTAAAGCTTCGATTATATCATTAAAGGTGTTTTTTAATATAAAACCATCGCATGTTATTTCAATATTTTCTAAATTATTAATATTGTTAATAAAATTTTCAAATTCATCTAAATATAAATAATTATTCAAAAACAAAAAATGGGAATATGAACTATTTTTATCGTTATTATCTAAATTATAAATATAATCGTACCAAGAATAATCTTGGTTTAAAAAATTAGAAACATTAATACATAAATTGTTTTGTAAACTCGCCATCAAATCTTGATAAGAAAGATATATTTTTGGAACACTTAAAAAAGAAAATTCATCTACCACACCTTTGATCATATATTTTTTATCAAATACAAAAATATCTTTTATATCCTCATCGCTAGTAGTGTCGGCTTTAAAATTAAATTCTTCTTTAACATTTATAGTAATATATTGTCCTAATGGGTTGTCTATATTAAATTGCTGCTTTAATTTTTCTTTAAAAGCATTGTTAATATATATACCTTCATCAAAAGAATTTTCACCTTCAATAATTAAAGAGGAATCAACACTACTAAAATTATAAACATACGATAAGGTGCCGCTATTAATTAATTCATCATTAAATAGCAAACGAGAATTTTCAAATAGTTTAGAACAATTTATTTCATAATCGATAAAATGATAATCTTTAATTATGTTTTTTAATTCGCTTTCATCTAATTTTTCTAATCGATTTAATTTTAAAAAAGAATTATCAATTTGAATTTCTTCAACCTTGCTAATAGTTGATAAACCATAATCAAATCTTTTTGTTGTGTTTTTTAATATAAAATCACTACTACCATTGATAAATCCAGATATCAATAACAAAACAACAAGACAAAAAGAAGAAGAAATAAATAATAATATATTTTTTATTTTATTATTTTTAAGTTTTTTAATTGCATATTTTAAAAAGAATTTTTCTTTATTTGTCTTACGAGATATTTTAAATTTTTTATTATTTTGACTTATTATTAAATTATGATTTTCTTTTAATTTTCCATCTTCAAGATGCAACACATAATCTGTGTATGGCATAATTAAGTCATAATTATGTGATATAACAATAACTAGTTTTTCTTTTGAAATTTCTTTTAACATTTGAATAACAATTAAAGAATTTTCTTCATCAAGCGCGCCAGTTGGTTCATCCGCTAAAATCATTTTTACATCATTAACTAAACTTCTTGCAATGGCAACACGCTGTTTTTCACCACCTGATAATTCATAGCATTTTTTATTTTTGATATGATTAATATTTAATTTATCTAAAATATCATTAGCTTTTTCATATGAGGTTTTATAACTAATTCCATTAATTGATTCTTTAACAACAATATTATCAATAGCGCTTAATTCTTCGATAACATTATAATTTTGAAAAATCATTGAAAAGCATTGATTACGATAATAATTAATTTCTTTTGATTTTAATTTTGAAATATCAATATCTTCAAATAGTATCTGACCTTCATCAAGTTTTTCATAACCGGCAATTAAATTTAATAAAGTTGATTTTCCAGAACCACTTTTCCCATAAATAAAATACATTCCTTTTTCTTTAAATTCGTAATTTATTTTATTTACAGCGTAAAAAGTATCTTTTGAATTTCTTAAATATTTTTTTGAAATATCAATTAATTTTAGCAATTAAAAAACCTCCATAATTACTTATAGGAGGATTTTTCTTATTTGACTAAAAGTTCTTCTTTTTGATGTTCTATAATTCGTTTAAGACGATTATTAAAGTGATCTCTATCAACCATAATAATATTTCCGCATCCTAAACATTTTATTTTAATATCCGCGCCAAGACGAACAATTTGAAATAATTTACTTCGTTTAAGACAAGGATGTTCTTTTTTTAATTCTACGATATCATAAAGTTGATAAGAAAGGTCTTTCATTAGATCGGCTCATCTTCCATTTTTACTGCACTAGGAACTTTTGGAAGTCCTGGCATTGTCATAATATTACCTAAAAGAGGTACAACAAAATTAGCGCCACTAGATAAATTAACTTCTCTAATTGTAATTTTAAAGTTTTTAGGAGTATTTAATAATTTAGCATTGTCAGAAAAAGATTGAGGTGTTTTAGCAATACAAATGGGTGTTTGTCCGTATCCCATTTTTTCAAATTTTTCAATTTGTTTTTTACTAACTTCACTATATTCAATTTCACCAGCACGATAGATTTCCTTGCAAATTTTTTCAATTTTAGCGCAAATCGCTTCTTTTTCATCGTAAAGATAATGAAATTGTGATTTATTTTGATTTAAAGCTTTAATAACTTCATTAGCTAAATTAGTACCGCCTTTAGATCCATTTTTAAATGAATCACAAAAAGCATACTTATAATTATGTTGTTTACACCAATCTTCTAATGCTTTAGTTTCATTATCACTATCAATATCAAAATGATTAATGCAGACAACAAAATCTAAACCAAATTTAGAAACATTTTCTAAATGTTGTTTTAAGTTAGCGCATCCAACTAACATAGCGTCAACATTTTCTTTAGCTAAATCTTCAAATAAAACACCACCATGTAATTTTAATGCTCTAATAGTGGCAACCATAACTACTAAGTCTGGTTTTAAATTACCAACTCGGCATTTAATATCAAAAAATTTCTCAGCCCCTAAATCCGCGCCAAAACCAGCTTCTGTAACAACAATTGGTGACAATTTTAATGCTAATTTGGTTGCTAATAAAGAATTACATCCGTGAGCAATATTAGCAAAAGGTCCACCATGAACAAAACAAGGATTTCCTTCTAAAGTTTGTACTAAATTAGGATTTAAAGCTTCTTTTAATAATCTATATACAGCATGAGATATTTTTAATTGTCTTAAATAAATTGGGTTATTTGTTTTATCATAGGCAACAATAATATTATTGATACGATTGATAAAATCTTCTTTTGAAGTAGCAAGACATAATATGGCCATCATTTCACTTGCAACAGTAATAACAAATTGCTCTTGATGAGGAATGCCCTTCTTATCATTTTGCATGACAGTAACACTACGCAAAGCGCGGTCGTTCATATCTAAAGCACGATGCCAAACAATTTGATTTGGATCGATATTTAATTCATTTCCTTGATATATATGATTATCAATAACAGCACTAATAAGATTAATAGCGCTAGTAAGTGCGTGCATATCACCAGTAAAATGTAAATTTATTTCTTCGCTTGGAGTTAAACTTGCTTTTCCTCCCCCAGTAGCGCCACCTTTAATACCAAAAACTGGGCCTAATGATGGTTCTCTTAAACAAAGCAAAGATTTTTGATTTATTGCTGCTAATCCATCATGTAAAGCGATTGATGTTGTTGTTTTTCCTTCACCAGCTTTTGTAGGTGTAATTGCAGTAACTAAAACTAATTTACCATTTTTTCTATCTTTGATTTCTTCATAAAGATCATAAGATATTTTAGCTTTATTTTTGCCATATGGAATGACATATTTATCATCAATGTCAAGCATCTTACTGACATCATATATATTTTCATGATAAGCCATATATTACCTTCTAAGAATTAATTTTCTTCTTCGTTCATAAAATATTTAACGACATAATAACAAATAAATAATCCAGCAGCGCTTGGGACCATAATCATAGAATTAGGTGTCTCAGATTTCATCAATGGATGTTCTTTTGAATGAACAGTCATTACTGAAGAACAATCAATTCCATTTTCACGGCATTGATGTCTTAAAGCTTTAGCTAAAGGATCATCTGTAGTCTTATCTAATGGTAAAATTTCAATCAAAGTAGGATCTAAACGATTCCCCATTCCAACTGAAACAACAATTGGAATATTATGATTATGACCATATTTAATTAACGCTACCTTACCTTTAACATCATCAACCGCGTCAATAATAAAATCAATGCGATGTGAGCCTAAAACTTCTTCAACATTTTCTTCAGATATTTTTTCATTATGAGAAATTGCTTCAATGCCATCTGTTAAAGCGCCTAAAAAAGATGCAGCAATATCAACTTTTCTTAAATCTACATCTTCACTAGAAAATAAAATTTGTCGATTTAAATTAGAAAATTCAACACGATCACAGTCAACCAAAACAAATTTTAAAAAGCCGCTTCTTGCTAAAGCTTCTAATGCTGTGCCGCCAACACCACCTAATCCAATGATCGCGATTCTTTTTGATGCAAAATTGTCGACATTGTGTTCTCCAATCAAATTGCATGTTCTTTCTTGAATTTTTTTATTAATTCCTCTTCTCATTTTTAAAATTCCTTTCAAATTCTTTTATAAACTCATCTTTATTATTATACATAATACATGGCAGTTGGTGTTTAAAAAAAGTAAATTGTCGTTTTGCATAACGTCTAGTCTTTTGTTTGATTTCTTCTTTTAATTCCTCTAATGATATTTCTTTTTTTAAATATTTAAGGCATTCTTTTACCCCAATTGCGTTGATTGAAGTTAAAGAAAAATTAGATATAGTCGATAATTTCTTAACTTCATCAATAAGACCTTTATTAATCATTTCATCAACACGATCATTGATTTTATAATACAGTTCTTGTCGATTTGGAAATAAGCAAATAAATTTGACATTGTCAAAAATTATTTTATGTTCTTGCTTGCTGTTATATTCTGTTTTAGACATTTTCATTGATTGAATAAGAGCAAGTGTACGAATGACTCTTTTACGATTGTTAGGATGAATTTTATTAGCTTCAGAAATGTCTAATTGTTTTAAAAGGTCATGTAATTCTTCGTTAGTATATTTTTCATAAACGGTTAAATCAACATGTTTATCATGTTCATAAAATTCATAATCATAAAATAAAGCTCGAATATATAAACCTGTTCCACCGCATACAATAATATCTTTTCCTTGTTTTAATTGATCGTATATTATTGATCTAGCCATATTTTGATATTCCGCTACAGAAAAAGTCTCATCTATATTTTTAATATCAATTAATCGATAATAAGGATAATATTTACTATCTTTGCTAACTTTAGCGCTTAAAATATCTAAACCACGATATATCTGATACGCATCAGCGTTCAAAATAAGCGGCTTAGTATTTAATAAGTCGAATAATTGATGCGCTAAAGAGGATTTACCAGAAGCAGTAGGACCACAAATTACATAAATCATTTGTCTAATAAAATCTCCTTAATTTGTAGTAAAAGATTATTAACCTCATCTTTTGTAATTTTATAATTATTTACGATTGGATGATTATCATAATCTAATTTTAATTTATTAAGTAAATCAATATTTCCTTCACTTGTCGCTTTTTTAATATCTTCTTTTAACTTTAAAATATCTTTATTTTCATCAAGTTGTTTTTTTAAAGAAAAATATTCCTTTATTAAAGGATTTTGATATAAATCATTTCTAAGTTTTTCTAGGGCTTTTTCAAAATCATTCATAACAATTCCCCAATTAAAGAATAGGTATGCGATTCTAATATTTTTACATCGACAATTTTTCCTATAAGCGTAGAATCATCACATTTAAAATGGACGAGTTTATTACTTTCAGTATAACCAGAAAACATGCTTTTATCACTTTTACTTGGACCATCTACTAAAACCTTATATGTATTTCCCACCATAGACAAAGCATAATTAGAAACATAAACTTCTAATCTTTTAACTAAACGATTAAATCTTTCATGTTTTATTTCATCACTGATATTATCATTTAATTTCGCTGCTGGAGTGCCTTTTCTAGGTGAATAAATAAAAGTAAAAGCAGATTCATATTTTGCATAATCAACCATCTCAAGAGTTTTTTCAAATTGCTCTTCGCTTTCATTTGGAAAGCCAACAATTATATCGGTTGATAAAGTTAAGCCTTTTATCTTTTTTCTCATTTTATCAACAAGTTCTTTATATTGTTTTGAATTATATCTTCTCGCCATAAGTTTAAGTATTTCATCAGAACCACTTTGAACAGGAAGATGAATTGATTTCATAATATTGTCATATTTTGCAATAACATCAATAATGTCATCACTAAAATCAAATGGATGAGATGTCGTAAATCTTAAACGAGGAATATTTAATTTTGCTACTTCTTCAAGTAATTTAGCAAAAGAAGAACCATTTTTTAAATCTTTACCATAAGCATTTACATTTTGACCAAGTAATGTTATTTCTTGATAACCATTATTAACTAGATCTCGACATTCTTTTATAATGTCTTCCATAAGACGACTTCGTTCACGGCCACGTGTATATGGTACAATACAATAACTACAAAATTTATTGCAACCATACATAATATTAACAAAGGCTTTATAATTATTTTGACGCATGGATGGAAAATTTTCATAGACACTTCCACCTTGGCTTTTAACATTAATTAAACGCTTGTAATTATTTTGTAAAAGTTTAGATAAATTATCAGCAAAAAAAGGTAATTCATGTGTTCCTAAAATCATATTCACATGGGGATATTTAGACATTATTTTTTCAACATTATCGGGTTGTTCACAAACACAGCCAATAACTGCGCATACTTGGCATTTATTTTTTCGATATGCTTTACATGAACCAATTTCACCAAACATCTTATCAACAGCGTTTTCTCTAACAGCGCATGTATTAATAACTATAATATCAGCATCTGAAATGTCTTGTGTTTCTAACATATTCATTTCTTTAAATATACCCGCGACTACTTCGCTGTCTCTAACATTAGCTTGACAACCATAAGTACGAATGAAATATTTTTTACCAATACCAAATGATTTTAAAAATTCATCAACAAAATAATAATTTCGATAAATCGTATTTTGATCGATATTTTTCTTTCTTGCATCTTCTAAACATGGAAGAGATATTATACAATCTTTTCTTTTATTGCTCATATTTAAAAACCTCATTAATTGGAATAATATTTGTGCAAATATGACTTGTTTTATCAAATTCTAATAAAACAGCGTTAAAAATTAAATCGCTTTTTTCATCAATTTCAAACCGATTATTTTTACCATATAAAACCTTTTTTAAAACCGATTGTTTTTCAAAACCTAAAACTGAATCAAAACTGCCACACATACCAACATCACACATAAACGCTGTATGTTTTTCTAATATTCTTGCATCATTAGTTTGAACATGGGTGTGTGTTCCTAAAACGGCGGAAACCATACCATCAAAGGCGTAAGCAATACATTGTTTTTCACTTGTCGCTTCGCCATGAAAATCAACAATATGGATATCACAAGGTGGTAATTCTTCATCATTTAATAACTCATTAAGACATTGATAGGGGTTTTCAACATTTTGAGTCATAAATACAGATCCTAAAATATTTGTAACACGTATTTTAATCCCATTTACGTCAAATATTTGACTCCCTTTACCAGGATATGATTCGATAATGTTTAATGGTCGAACAATATTATCAACTTGATTAATATATCGTTTTAATTCTATTTTATTATCAAAATGATTGCCTAATGTTATAACATCAACACCTAAATCAATTAATTCATCGTAGTGTTTTTCTAAAAGTCCGCGGCCGTGACTAACGTTTTCACCATTGACAATAATAAAATCAATCTGGTATTTCTCATTTAACAAACCAATACCTTTTTTAAGTGCATCGCGTCCTGGTTTGCCTACTACATCACCAACAAATAAAATGTACAAATTAAACTCCTACTTAGCGGTCTCTATAGCGCGATATTCACGAATAACAGAAACTTTAATTTGGCCAGGATAAGTCATCTCGTTTTCAATTCTTTCTTTAATTGAACGAGCAAGATTAAACGCTCCTAAATCATCAATTTTGTCAGGTATAACCATGACACGAATTTCACGTCCAGATTGCATAGCATATGATTGATAAACACCATCGTATGATTTACAAAGTTCTTCAAGTTGTTCAATTCTTTTTACATAACTTTCTAAAGTTTCACTTCTTGCTCCTGGACGTGCGGCAGATAAAGTGTCAGCAGCTTGAACAAGATAAGAAATAACACAGTTACTAGGAACATCACCATGGTGTGATTCAATAGCGTTAATAACAACATCTGGTTCGCCGTATTTACGTGCAAGTCGAGCGCCGATTTCTACGTGAGATCCATCTACTTCAAAATCTGCTGCTTTACCTATATCATGTAACAATCCAGCGCGTTTTGCTAAATTTTGATCAAGACCTAATTCTGCTGCCATAATACCAGATAAATAAGCAACTTCTAAGGAATGATCATAAGCGTTTTGCCCATAACTAGTGCGATATTTTAATCTTCCAACATAATTTAATAATTCTTTATTGATACGTGGTAAGCCTAATCTAAATGCAGCCTCTTCACCATATTTTTTAATTTGTTCATCAACTTCTTTTTTGGCTTTATTGGCTAATTCTTCAATTCTACCAGGTTGAATTCTACCATCTTTAATAAGCGCTTCTAATGTCAATCTTGCGATTTCTCTACGAATAGGATTAAAACAAGAGATAGTAATAACTTCAGGAGTGTCATCAATTATTAAATCAACACCTAATAATTGTTCTAAAGTACGAATGTTACGACCTTCTCTTCCAATAATTCTACCCTTCATCTCATCATTAGGCAAAGCGACAGAATAAACTGTTCTTTCATTTGTAGAGTCTTGAGCAAATCTAGACATTGCTAAAGATAAAATTTCCATTGCTTTCGCATTACATTTTTCGTTAGCCTCATCTTCTTTGTTTTTAATATAGACAGAAATTTCTTGAGCCATCTTTGACTCAACTCTTTTAAATATTTCATCGCGCGCTTCTTGAACAGACATATTAGAAACCTTTTCAAGTTCACTGATAATTCCATCTATTTTTTCTTGTAAAACTTTTTCTTTTTTTAGATTTTCATTGATTTGTCTTGTTAAAGACTCATTTTTTTGATCAATAATTGTTTCTTTATTGGTCAGGGCAGCATCACGGCGATCAATATTTTGTTCTCTTTGCAAAAGACGACTTTCCGTTTGATTTAATTCGTTTCGTCTTTCTTTAATTTCTTTTTCGGCTTCATTTTTCATTTCTGCAACAGATTGTTTTCCATCAATCTGAGCGTTTTTGATGATGCGATCTGCTTTAGATTCTGCATCATGAATAATTTTTAAACTTTTTTTGTTGCTTGCTTTATTTCTAAAATATGGTATCAAGAAAAATATTCCTGCTCCTATAGCAATTCCTGCTATAGTTAAAACCACGAACAAAGTAATAGCTAAAGATAATTCCATTGCTCTATAAAGCTCCTTTCTTTTGATTAAATTATAAACTCATAAAAAATTAATCAGCCCTATTGGCTATAATTTATATATGACGGCATAGCCGATAAATAAATATCTAGAAATAGATATATATATTAAGCACTTTCGTGCGCATATTCATTATACTAATCAAAAGAAAAAAATACTATTTAAAATTTAAAAAACAGTATATCAATCCAATTTTGCGTACTTAGTAACAACAATTTCGCAATTATTAGGATATTTATCGTCATCGCTTATAATTTCATCAATATCATCACATTCAATTTTTCCAGATAAAGGATTTTTTATAGAATGAATTTTTCCATTTATTTTAGCTTTTACATCACTATATTCAAAAGCAAGGTCACAATCTATCATTGTACAATTAATTAAAGTCAAATTTTTGCAATAACAAAATGGTTGACTGCCTTTAATTTGACAATTAATTAAGGTCAAATGATTTGAATACCATCCTAAAAATTCACCATCAATATAGCAATCTTTTATAGTGACATTTTCTGCGTGCCAAAAACCATCTTTTGCTACTAAATAGCATTGTTCAAATTTTGAATTTGTAATATATTGAAAAGCATATTTACTAACAAAATTAGATTGTAAGGCTGTGACATTTTTACTTAAAAACAAAGCGTATTCACTTATAATATTGCAATCAAAAATAGTTAAGTTATTGTTTTTCCATCCAAATTCATCACTTTTAATTACAGCCGAATCAATATTAATATCGCTACATTCTCTTAATAATTTAACATCTTCAAAATTACAGTGAGTAATTTTAACATTTTTAGAATACCAAATTGCAGCCCTACTATTTTTTAAAAATGAACAATTTTCAACATTTAAATAATCATTATGCCAAAGAGGATATCTAAGTTTAAAATTACAATCTTTAACAAGTAAATTACTACATTCTTTTAAAGGAGATTCACCATCTTCTTCACCAGCAAAACTACAATGAAATATTGTAGCGTTATTTAAGTTATATAAGCTTCGTTCTTTAGAAAATGATTGTTCGCTGATAATATTTTTCATTATTTTAAGCGTTTACCTCTCCGTTTTTTAATTTTTCAATTAAAGTCTTTCTTATCTCTTCGTTTTGCTTTAAAAATAATTTTGCACTTTCTCGACCTTGACCAATTTTTTCTTGATTATATTCATACCAAGATCCAGACTTTTTAATTAAATTATATTGGCACGCTAAATCAAGAATTTCTCCTTCTTTAGAAATGCCTTTTCCATAAATAATATCGATTTTACATGATTTAAATGGTGGAGAAACTTTGTTTTTAACAATTTTAACACTACAAGTATTACCAATAATATCCGCGCCATTTTTAATAGCTTCAGTTCTTCTAATTTCCATACGAATTGAAGCATAAAATTTTAAGGCTCTACCACCACTTGTAGTTTCTGGATTTCCATAAATAATGCCAACTTTTTCTCTAATTTGGTTAATAAATATAATAGCGCAACTAGACTTATTTAATACGCCAGCTAATTTTCTCATCGCTTTTGACATTAAACGAGCTTGTAACCCTACTTGATTATCACCCATAACACCATCTAGTTCAGCCTGAGGAACTAACGCTGCAACACTATCGACAATAATTAAATCAATTGCTTTACTAGCAGCAAGCATTTCAACAATTTCTAGTGCCTGTTCTCCGCTATCAGGTTGTGACAAAATTAATTCATCAATATTAACACCTAAAGCTTTTGCATATAGTGGATCAATTGCATGTTCAGCGTCAACAAAAGCCGCGCGACCACCTTGAGCTTGACATTCACTAATTGCATGAAGTGCAAGTGTTGTTTTTCCTGATGATTCAGGTCCATAAATTTCAATAATTCTTCCTTTTGGATAGCCTCCAACACCAAGAGCTTCATCTATTAATAAAGAGCCACTTGGTATAACATCAAAGTCAACAGGTGGTCTTTGCCCAAGTTTCATGACTGAACCTTTTCCAAAAGTTTTTTCAATTTCTTTTAATGTTTGTTCTAAAATTAAATCTTTTTCATTTTTTTCTGCCATAAAATGTATTTTCCTTTCTTATCCTACAATTACTTAAAGTCAAGAAAATTTAAAAGTACTAAAAATTTTTTAAAATAGTATCAATTAATAATTTTATTGCTTCATCAACACATTGTTTTCTTATTTCTTCACGAGTACCATTAAAT
Source organism: uncultured Bacilli bacterium (assembly GCA_944358865.1). Classification (GTDB taxonomy): domain Bacteria; phylum Bacillota_I; class Bacilli_A; order RFN20; family CAG-826; genus CAJOOD01. Next base: position 43,105 of record CALVRV010000001.1, read on the forward strand.
TCATAACGATAAACACTAATATTTGTAAATAAACCGACGCCAATATAAACTAAACCAACCTTTTTCCCTTCCATAGCACTAGGGCCTGCATTTCCAGTAAAAGAAACACATAAATCAGTTTTTAGTAGTTGCTTAGCATTATGAGCCATTTTCATGGCTATTTCTTGAGAAACAACACCATATTTATCAATATCATCATAACTAATTCCAAGAAGGCGAGCTTTTTCTTCGCTCATGTAAGTGACAAATCCACCTTTAAAAAATGATGAAGCACCGCTAATAGAGGTCATCGTTTGAGCAAATAAACCACCAGTTAGTGATTCTGCACATCCTAATGTAAGATGATGTTTATTTAAAAGTTCAACTAATTGATTAATTCTTTCCATTTTTATTCTCCAAAAATACATTTTTATTTTGATAGACATAAATAACACCACTTAAAAAAGAAACAAAAGTAGCAAGATAGACAAAAATATCACTAATATGTAACCCAACTGGCCAGTTTGCATCAAAATAATTAAAAGGCCAACCGTTTAATAAAACTAAAGTTATAGCAATCATTTCTAATACTGTTTTAGCCTTTCCAAATTTATTTGCGGCAATAACAATATTTTTTTGTGCTGCGATAAAACGTAAGGCGTCAACAACAATATCTCTAGCTACCAATATAATCGCACACCAAACATTAAAAGTAACCGCGCTTTCACCAAACTGGTTATATTTTGCAAAAATAGAAGGAGCAATTAAAAAAATAACTAAAGAATTAATTAATAATTTATCCGCGACAGGATCTAAAAATTTACCTAAAGCAGTAACCTGATTATTCTTTCTTGCTAAATATCCATCAAGCCAGTCAGTTAAACTAGCAATTAAAAATACAATACAAATAATCAAAAAAGTTAAGTCAATTCCACTTCCTTCAATGCCTTCAATTTGTCCAATGATGGGAGATTTAAAATCTATTAATGACATAGCAAATAAAGCAATAATCATAAAAATGATTATAATAATTCTAGATAATGTAATTTTTGTAGGTAAATTCATAATCTTCCTTTCTTGTAGAGCAGCGGTCTAGTAAGCCATGTTCTGTTTTAGACAATAATTTATCTATGCAATGCATGTCATCTCTTATTCATTTCTAATTGATGACTTCCCCTACCAAATTTGGGTTTCTCGCTTGTGGGGTTTACCAACGTTCCACTTCCTTGTTTCCAATTATTCGTCACTGTGGCACTTTCAGAGGATAATCATGACTTGCGTTTTAGATTATTACCTCGCCGTTATACGCTCTGATATACCTGATGTTATTTTTTCCATCAGCACAATCACTACAATCATCTCAGATTGTGCGAGCATGGACTTTCCTCTGCTTGAGCAGCTATTGTCCGGACCGCTTTATTTAATGTTATTCGGATTTATACCTTGTTTCCACAAAAACCTTTCATAACGATCAATTTTTTTAATTAAGTCGATATTATCAATCGTGACCTTACTTGTATCATTGATATCTTTTAATTTATCTTCGTAAGAACGGTTTTTGATTTCTAATTTATCTTTTTGCTCTTTTATTTCATGAAATTGTTTTAATAAATCATCATATTGTTTTTTCTTTAGCAACATATTTTTTTCAACCAAACGATAATCGTTAATGATGTTATCTAAAAATTCATCTACTTCATAAGAATCATAACCACTTTTAGATGGTTTAAATTGCTTATTAAGAATATCTTGGCTTGTTAAATTTAATTTAATTAATTCTTTACCCATATTTAATATTATATATTAATCATGCTGAATTAGTTAACAAATTTTCAAATTCTTTTATTTAAAAATTCATAATAAAAGGCTACTTTTCTAAACAAAAATATAAGATAATATATTTATGGTAAAAATAAGTAAACTTTTAAAAGATAAAAAATATATAGTGTTCATTGACTTAGAAGCGACACAGACCACTCATGAAGCAATAGCTCTAGGTGCAGTTAAAGTACAAATTGGACAAAATTACACCATTAAAAAATATTATCGACCATTTTTAAGGTATATAAAATGTGATTCTAATATTGGTAAAATTGTTGAAGACCTTACTAATTTAAATAACAAAATTATTAATATCAAAGGTAAAGACTTTAAAGATGTTTTAATTGATTTTAAACAATATGTGGGCGATTGCTTTTCAACATGTGCATACATGAGTTTTGGAAATTATGATTTAAAAATTTTAAATAAAACATTAGAATTTCATCAAGACGCAAATCAGCAAATTTGTGAACAAATATTTGCAAATCACATTGATTTTTTAAAAATTATATCAAAATTTATTAATGATAATGATCATATGCCCTATTCTTTAATAAATTACTGCAAATTGTTTAATATAACTATGCAAACCCCTAATCATTCGCCAGAAAATGATGCTATAAATTTAGCAAAACTTTATGATACCTTTTTAAAAAGAAAAGATATTGTTTTTGAAGAATATAAAAAAAGTATTACTCATATTCAAAACTTAGACGAACCACTTATTGAAATTATTAACAAATTAAATAATGAAGAAGATATATCTTATAAAGAATTTCAAATTACCCTGAGGAAGTACATAAATGATAAATTATCCTAACAAGAAAAAAACTGTTTCATTAACTAAATTAGTTAAAGAGAAAAATTTAATCACAAAAAAAGCCAATGCCGCTAATCGTGGTATGGATTTAGAAAATGATATTAATAAAACTAATGAATATTATCTTGAAAATAATATCGCATTAATATATAAAAGACCTACACCGATTAATATTGTTAAAGTTGATTACTCTAAAGGAGCCAAAATTGTTGATGCTTATTTTGAAAAGCAATCAACAACAGATTATAACGGTGTTTATAAAGGTAAATATTTAGATTTTGAAGCTAAGTCAACACTTAGTCTAACTTCATTTCCGCTTCATAACATATATAAGCATCAAATAGTTCATTTAGAAAAAGTAAATCAAAATATGGGGATTGCATTTTTTATTATTGAATTTATTAATTTAAATGAAATTTATTTTTTAGATAGCAAATATGTCATTGATTATTATTACAATGGAAAAAGAAAATCAATACCATATGAAGATATTAAAAATAATGGTATCTTAATTAAACAAGGTTTTAAACCACGTATTGATTATTTAAAAGCGGTTGATGAATATTATCATTTATAATAATTACAATATTTTTTAATTTGACAATCGCTACATTTAGGATTAATCGCATGACAATGATATCTTCCAAAAAAGATCATTTGGTGATGCGTTTTAATCCAAAATTGTTTATCAATTAATTTTTCTAATTTTTGTTCAACTTTTAAAGGTGTATCGCTTTCACTAGCTAAATTTAATCTAGTTGCAATTCTTTTAACATGCGTATCTACCGCGATCGCGGGAATATGATAATATTCGCTTAAAAACACATTTGCGGTTTTTATTCCTACCCCTGGTAAAGAAGTAAGTTTATTAAAATCTTTAGGAACTTGTCCATCATAGTCATCTATTAAGATCTTACAAAGTTTTTTTATGTTTTTGGCTTTGTTATTTGCTAGACCAAGAGGGTGAATAATTTTTATTAAATCTTCTAAAGAAATATTATTTAATTTATAAACATCTTCATGATTTAAAAACAATTGTTTAGTAACTAAATTAACTTTTTTATCTGTCGTTTGAGCGCTTAAAATGATAGCGATAAGTAAAGAAAAATCATCAAAATAGTTTAGTTCACATTTTGCATAAGGAACTAATTTATCAAAATAGGAAAGAATATCATTTATTTTTTTGTTCATCTTTAACACTGTCAACCCATGGTGTTTTTGCAATTTTAATAAGTTCATCGATATTTTTACGATAATTTTCATCCATTAAGGTGTGCCCTTCTTTTTCAACATCTTCACGGCACGACCAATTGAGTAATATTTTATCGACACTTCTTAAAGATTTTTTATTTTTACTAATCGCCTCTTTTAATGCTTCTAAAATGATATGTTCACTATAACCAATTGAAAACCATTCTCTAATTCTAGATATTTCAATTGGAGTTAAATTTCTTTTTAAATATTCTTGAAATTGTTTATAGATATTTGTTATTTTTTCCTCATTATTTTTATTATTTTTTAATAAATTTTCTTCTTTTAAAGATATTTCAAATTCACGATACAAAATTTCTTTTAGTGGCTTTAAAGTTGTGACCATTTTATTGTTTTCATTAATATAATCAATCATGTGTTTCTTTAACAAATTTGCTAAGACCTTATCAATATCTTTTACAGGCATTGTCATTTTTAAAGATAATAAATCTGCAGTAATCATCGGATTACCTTGACTTATATAATGTTCGATAATAAATAAAGTTGCTAGTTCTTCTTCAGAAAGTTTTAATTTTTTATAATTTTCAATTAAAAGATAATAAAAATCAATCGCTTCTCCTACCATATGTTAAAACCTCCTCAGGAATAATGTTTTTGTTGATATTAATGTGATATTGTTTTAATGCTGTTCTAATTTTAATAGGTGTGACACCATGATTAATCATTTTAACAATTTCTTCTTTTACTTTATCTTGATTTAAATTGTCGAGCAAATAACCATATTCTAAAATGGCAAAATATAAAGATTCTTCAATATCAAAATCATAAATTAAAGAAAAACGTATTGCTCTTAAAATTCTTAAAGGATCTTCTTTAATTCTATCTTTGCTATTACCAATAGTTCTAATTAAATGATATTTAATATCTTCTCTACCACTAGAAAAATCATATATTTTTTTATCTTTATCCATGTACAAACCATTAATGGTAAAATCACGACGATAAAAATCAATTTTAATATCTTTAACAAATTCGATATAACTTGGATGACGATAATCAAGATAAGATTTTTCCTTTCTTAAGGTCGTATAATCAAAAGTTATACCTTCAAAAATAATTCTGATAGATCCATATTTTTTAAAAGGGGTTTTTAAATTTAAAGATAGTTTTTCAACTTCTTCAATTGTTGCATCACCACATAAATCGACATCATCAATATCTATATTAAGTAGATAATCTCTAACAGTTCCACCAACAAGAAAAATATTATATCCCTCTTTATTAAACAGTTGACTTAATTTTAAAAAAGAATCATAAACATCATTAAATTTCATACAAATATTTTATATAAAAAAGGCAAAAATAAAAGACCTAATGTTACCATTAAGCCTTTAAAAATAATAATTAAAGTATTAGAGTTTAGCTTTTAAGCCTTTGCTCGCTTTAAATCCAACAGTTTTAGCTGCAGGAATGACGATTTTTTCACCAGTTTTTGGATTAGTACCATTTCTTTCTTGACGGGTCTTGACAGAGAAAGTACCAAAATCGGTTAATTTGACAACTTCGCCAGCCACTAATTCTTTACCAACTGTTGCTAAAGCTTCATTAATAACAACTTCAACATCTTTTTTGCTAACCATAGTCTTGCTAGCAACCGCTTCAATTAATTCGAGTTTATTCATATTAGCATCCTCCTTAGTAATATTTAAACAATTTTTTAACCATTTGTCAAAAAAAGTTTTTTCTAGCCTAATATTTTTACAAAATTTTAAGTTCGTTTTCTTAAAATTATATTAATCGGAGTAGATGAAAAATCAAAGCTTTCTCTAAGACGATTTATGATGTATCTTTGATAAGAAAAATGCATGAATTTTGGGTTATTAACAAAAAGAACAATTGTGGGTGGACAAACATCGACTTGGTTAGCAAAGTAGATTTTCAATCTACCTCCATTAAAATTAGGTGCTTCATTAAGCATTTGAACATCTTGAATTACCTCATTTAAAGCATTGGTAGCAACACGTTTATGGTAGGCATTATAAGATGTTAAAATGGTATCAAAAACAGCGTTGATATTGGACTTATTTTTAGCAGAAATATAAACAATTGGAGCGTAATCTAAAAAAACAAATTCATTTTTAATTTTTTTTGTAAAATCTTGTTTTGTCATTACTTTTGTATCTATTAAATCCCATTTATTAACAACAATGATAATTGCTTTATGTTGTTCAAAAGCATAACTAACAATATTTTTATCTTGAATAGTTATTCCATTAAAAGCATCGATTACTAATAAAACAATTTCACTTCTTTCAATCGCTCTTAAAGCTCTTAAGGCAGCATATTTATCAACCGCTTCATAAATTTGGCCACGTTTTTTTAATCCCGCTGTGTCTATAGCGACATATTTTTGATTATTATGAGTAAAATATGTATCGACACTATCACGTGTCGTACCTTCAATATTTGAAACAATGACTCTTGTTTTATCAAGAAGCGCATTTATCAAAGATGATTTACCAACATTAGGGCGTCCAATAATTGAAAATGTAATTGTGTCATCTTTATTTTCATCTTCATCTTCAAATTTTAAATTTTCAACTACTTTATCAAGCAAATCACCAATACCAATTCCATGACTTGATGAAACTGCAATAGGATCACCAAAACCAAGACGATAAAAATCAGAGGCATTGTCTTTTAAATTGATGTCATCGATTTTATTTACAGCAAGTAAAATTGGCTTTTTACATTTATATAACATCTTGGCAACTAGTTCATCATCTCTTGTCACACCAACATTACCATCACATAAAAAAATAATTACATCAGCTTCATCTATCGCTAATTGGACTTGTTGTCTAATTTCTTTTTGAAAATCACTTTGATTTATTTCAATACCGCCGGTATCAATTAATAAAAATTGATGATTAAGCCAACTAGCGTCACCATAAATTCGATCTCTAGTAATACCCGCTACATCATCAACGATGGAATGTCGATAACCCAAAATTCGATTAAATATCGTTGATTTGCCAACATTTGGCGCTCCAACAATAGCTACTACCGCTTTAGGCATCTATTGTTACTCCTGTCTTTTTTTCAATAATTTGTAAGACTTTATCAACAGATTCTTCAATAGTTAAATATGATGTATCTAATAAGACAGAATCAGGAGCAGCTTTTAAAGGAGCAAAGTCACGATGTGAATCAATATAGTCTCTACTTCTTACATCATTTTCAATTTCTTCTAAAGTGCAAGGAATACCTTTTGAAACATTTTCATCGTATCTTCTAACAGCTCTAGTTTCAACAGAAGCGATTTGAAAAATCTTAACATCAGCGTCAGGCAAAACGTATGTTCCAATATCTCTTCCATCCATAACAACAGAATTTTTTTGTGCCATTTTTCTTTGTTGCTCAACTAAAAATAAACGAATATCTTTATAAGAAGCAATATAAGAGACTTGACTAGAAACACGTGGTTCTCTAATTTGTCTTGTAACATCTAAACCGTTACATAAAACAATATTATTTGGTTTTAATTCAATTTTAATTTCTGGAATTAGTTTTAAACATTCTTCTTCGTTTTTACAATCGACATTTTTTTCTAAAGCATACCAAGTAAACGCTCGATACATAGCGCCAGTATCAATATAAGTAATATTTAAAGCTTTGGCCACTAGTTTTGCTACAGTGGACTTACCTGCTGCAGCAGGACCATCAATTGCAATTGTAATAATTTTTTTATCTAACATAATTACCTCATATTATATGCAAAGAACAACAATTAAAGTAACAATAATTGCTAATATGCCAAAAAGCGCAAGACCATATAAAACATATTTAATTATTTTTCTTTTTCTTTCTTGATTTTCTTCGTCATCAATTGATTTTTGTTCATTTTGATGAGAAGCCTTCATAATATCATCATAAGAAAAAGATAAAGTAGAACTAGAAGAAGTATCAATACGTGGAGAATTTAAAATATCATCCGCGGTTTTAGGCTTTTCTTGATTAGAATTATTAGGAACAGTGTCGTTAATCTTTTTGCTTAAAGATTGACGATATTCTTTAAATTTACTTACTCTTGTTTCTTGCATAATTGACCTTTTCTTTTATATATTAATATAAAACAACTTATACTTCATTAAAAAAATAAAAAATTTAAAAAATTAAGTTTGCTTTTGTGCGTAATTTGATAAATTTATCTTTGTTTTAAGAAAGAATGTGCTATAATAAAATGAATTAATTATTAAGGAGTAATATTTATGTTAAAGTTAGCGTTTTCAATTTTATCAGTATTTGTTATTAGTACTACCCTTGGGGGATATTCTAAAGGGGGCTTTATTTATGAAGTTAATCCAAAAGAAAGAGGAAGCAATTTAGATATTGAAATTGATTATAGAACACTTGACAATTTTGATACATTAGATTTTGTAGAAGGAAATATAGGGACAACTCAAGATAACATCGACCAATATGTTCTTGATGTATATAACAATAAAAATCATAATAAATTTGGCCATATAACATATGATTCGGCTGGTTTATTAACTAAAGAAGTAAAAACATATCAATCAGGAATTTTTCCAAATGATAATCACTATGCAACATTAAATGCATTAAAATCATATTCTTTCTATTTTGATGAATTTTATATAGATGTTCCTGTAGAAATATTATATATTCGAAACATTCCTGCCAATGTTGGTACGGTTTTTACATCTGAATTTCAATATGAACATAGTGAATTTGCTCAAACAACAACAACATTTGCCATGGAACTTCTTTTTGAATTTACTTTGACATCTGGATATGAAATAGGAATTGAATTACCAATTGATTTTATAGTTTTAAATTTATCACAATATTTTGAAGGATCTGTTGGATTTAGTACCTCTCTTTTTTATGAAATACAAACAATGAAATCAAGTTATACCCATTTTTCAAGCGTCATTTCCGAAACATATTCTATACATAACTCTAATAATTTTCCAATTTATGCTCAATTAAATTTTAGACAAAAATTTAGACTTTATTTTACTGTTAATTTAAAATACGATTACATTGTAACAGAAACAACAACTGGTATATTCCAAGATAAATCTTGGACATATGATCATGTTGGCACAAATGTTGACAGCGTAACTTTCTTCTTACTTCCAGAAGATGATCCTTACTTTGATGTTAGTAAGTATTATGACGATGCCAATGGAACAAAAACAATTTTAGAAAAATCTCATCCCTCAATTTTATATTTTTAAGGATTAACTATGCTTACATTATCTAATATTAGTAAAATTTATAAAAACAAACATCGTCTAGTTCATGCTTTAGATGATATTAACCTTTCTTTTCCAAATAAAGGATTGGTTTTTATATTAGGTGAATCAGGTGCAGGTAAATCTACTTTATTAAATCTTATCTCATTACAAGAAAAACAAACAAAAGGTAAAATATATATTGAAGGAAAAGATACAGCATCATTAAAGAAAAATAAACTTGGAATATTAAGAAGTTCTTATTTTGGTATTATCTTTCAAGATTTAAATTTAATTAATGATTTTAATGTTTTTCAAAATATTGCTATTGCAAAACAAATTAAGCATGAAGAAGTTAACAAAGAAGAAATAGTTCAACTATTTAACAAATTACAATTAGATGAGTCTTTACTATATGAAAAAGTTGATAATCTTTCAGGTGGTCAAAGACAAAGAATTGCAATAATAAGAGCTTTAATTAAAGATCCAAAAGTTATTATTTGTGATGAACCTACTGGTTCTTTAGATAGTAAAAACGCGACATCAATATTTGACATATTAAAAGAGATATCAAAAGAAAAACTAGTTATAGTTGTATCACATAATGAATTATTAGCTAATAAATACGCTGATAGGATAATTAAATTAGAACTAGGTCATATAGTTGATGATATAGATAAAAATAATTCGTCTTTATCAAAAATAGATGAAAGTGATATCACAAATATTGATATAGATAAATTAAAAACAACTCATCTTAATTTTAAAACAACAATAAAATTAGCATTCAATTCATTTAAAAAGAATATCGTAAGATTAATATTTGCTATGTTTACAACATTTATATCTTTAGCGGTGTTTTTATGTGCTTTCACATTGTCAACTATAAACGAAAGCGATGTTGCAACTTCCATATATAAATATTTTGATTTACGATATGACACTATGCATATATCTACTGATAGCGATAGAAGTTTAATAAAAGAATTTTATCCTTTTACAAGCGATGAAGCAGATATTATTGAGGAAAACTATAATAATGAAGATTTGATATTTCGTTATAAAAGTCTTAGTTCCATTAGATTAATTAATCAAAATAGTGAGGATTTGCCGTATATTTCACTTCCAATTAATCAAATTACTTATTTAACACCTGATCAGTTAGATACATTAGGCTTTACCTTAAATGGTGCATATCCTAAAGATTCATCAGATGAAAATATAGTTGAAATTTCTATATCAAAAACAGTTTTCGATTTAATGGAAAACGTTTATGGTACAAGCTTCGATGATAATTTTATTAATAATTTAATAGGCAAAGAAGTTGATTTTATTTTTTTAAGTCAATTTGAATCTCTATCCAATAAAACATATAAAATTGTTTCAATTATTGACACAAATTTTAATAACAGTTTTATTGATCCTAATGATAAAAATTTTAAAAACGAGATAAATGACAACTTTAATTTTAGTTTAGATAACTGTGTTTTTGTCAGCGAATCTTTTTTTGAATCAATAAAACAATTGTCTACTGAAGTTGAATTGGTTTCGATATTAGTTAACAATTATCATCCTACTGAAATTTTAGAAAGTGTCAAAGAAGTAGTTAATTTAAGAAATGCAAATAGTGATAAAGAAAACGTTAACGTTATTTATAATCCTTATATATATTCTCCTTTATCATCAAAAATTGAACATATGAATAATTTATTAGCTCCATCTAATGCATTAACAAGTATGCTTTATATATTCTCTGGTGCACTATTTATTGCCGTATTAATTACATATTCAACATTTATTATTGCAAATATTGAATCTAGAAGCAGCGATATACGTATATTAAGGTCATTAGGATGTAACGAATTATCGCTTTATAATATTTTCGCTTTAGAAGGATTTTTTATAGTCTTAATTTTGACAATTATAGCAATTATTCCATATTTTATTGGATTGAAAAGTTTTGTTGAATATGTCTTAGTGGGCTTCCCTATTCTTGATGTTTTCTATTCAAATTCATATATTCCAATCATATCTACTCTTGCTGTATTTGTAGTCTTGACTCTTATCATCACTGCGGTAATGTTTATTATTAAGTGCAGCAAAAAAACAATAAAGGATTAACTATGCTTACATTATCTAATATTAGTAAAATTTATAAAAACAAACATCGTCTAGTTCATGCTTTAGATGATATTAACCTTTCTTTTCCAAATAAAGGATTGGTTTTTATATTAGGTGAATCAGGTGCAGGTAAATCTACTTTATTAAATCTTATCTCATTACAAGAAAAACAAACAAAAGGTAAAATATATATTGAAGGAAAAGATACAGCATCATTAAAGAAAAATAAACTTGGAATATTAAGAAGTTCTTATTTTGGTATTATCTTTCAAGATTTAAATTTAATTAATGATTTTAATGTTTTTCAAAATATTGCTATTGCAAAACAAATTAAGCATGAAGAAGTTAACAAAGAAGAAATAGTTCAACTATTTAACAAATTACAATTAGATGAGTCTTTACTATATGAAAAAGTTGATAATCTTTCAGGTGGTCAAAGACAAAGAATTGCAATAATAAGAGCTTTAATTAAAGATCCAAAAGTTATTATTTGTGATGAACCTACTGGTTCTTTAGATAGTAAAAACGCGACATCAATATTTGACATATTAAAAGAGATATCAAAAGAAAAACTAGTTATAGTTGTATCACATAATGAATTATTAGCTAATAAATACGCTGATAGGATAATTAAATTAGAACTAGGTCATATAGTTGATGATATAGATAAAAATAATTCGTCTTTATCAAAAATAGATGAAAGTGATATCACAAATATTGATATAGATAAATTAAAAACAACTCATCTTAATTTTAAAACAACAATAAAATTAGCATTCAATTCATTTAAAAAGAATATCGTAAGATTAATATTTGCTATGTTTACAACATTTATATCTTTAGCGGTGTTTTCTAGTGGAATGACTTTGTATGCATATAATGAGGAAGAAGTTTTATTAAAACAAGCCGCTACTGATGGATTTACATATTTAAAATTAATAGATATGAAAGACGCTGTCACTGCAAATGATGCCAATAAATATTCTTTTGAAGATGTAAAAACTGCTAATAAAATTTTCGATAATAAAATAATAATCAGTAGTCCTACACCTTTTGAAAATTATATTAATTGGTCAAATAAAGGATTAAAACCACCACTCGCTGCTTACTGCAATGAAAATAATTTTAATCAATTATCCTTTAACTATATTGGAACATATCCTAATCAAGAAAACGAAGTAGGCATTTCTGATCAAACACTTAAAAACTATTACAAACTCTATAATTTAAATTTTAATAATGATTATGAATCATATTTAGGAAGTAAAATCAATATAGAAGATGAAGAATTAATTATATCAATGATTTTCTCTTCAAATAACTTTACTGCATCATCATCTATCCAAAAAGAAAACTTAGGATTACAAAATACACTATTTTTGTCAAAAGAAAGATACGAAATTTATCGTAAGGATAAGTATTATTATAGCGATAGGATTTTTGTTTTAACTAACCAAAATGATTTATATAAAAAGGCAAATGAATTTTATCAATATGTAAATTCCACTTATACTCCTAAAAATAGAAATCTTTATGAGACAATATATAATAATTCATTGCTTTCTATTTCTAATTTTATTGATGTATACGGCTTATATTTTTCGATTATAGGATCGATATTTGTTTTTGCAGCGATTATTAGTTTTGTAACTTTTATCATTTCAATAATACAAAATAATAAAAATAATATTAGAATTTTAAAAAGTCTTGGAATGAATTCTTCTGATATAAATATTATTTATACCTCGTCAATATCTTCGCTAGCAATAATTACTTTTATAATTTCATTAATTATAAGTGTTATTATAAATTCATATATGAATATGACATTAGTTAATCAATTAGGATTAGATTTTAATCCAATCAATTTTTCTTATTTAATTAATGGTATGCTTTTATTAGCGATTCTAATATTAACAATAGTAACTACCATTTTAGCTTTAAAATTTCAAATCAAAAATGAGAACCTTAGAAAATGATATATTGAAAAAAATACAAAATGAGTATATTATGAATAACGTCTATAGGAGGACAATTCGATGGCAAGAAAAAAAGTTACAATCGATCAATCTCTTTGTATCGGATGCGGAACTTGTGTTGGTGTCTACGCAGACGACTTCACAATGAATGATGCTGGCTTAGCAGAACCTATCACTGGTGAAGCTGAAGAAGAAGCCGCAACAGTGTGCCCAGTCGGTGCAATTGTTGTAGAAGACTAATTATGAAATTAAAAACTAGGCCGCTCGACCTAGTTTTTATTTACTCTTAAAGCTAATTTATCGATTATGGTATGCAAACCTTTATATAAAATAATAGTAAGAACAATGACCATTAGATCTTTTAAAGCGTTAAATGGCAACGCCACATAAAGTAAAAATGGCCAACTTAAATTGTTGATTAAAGGATTAACAGCTTGACACATTGATAATAACATATCATATGAAAATCCCATGACAAACATATAAAAATCTAACATGACAAATGTAGTAAAAAAGCTTGATACCACTAATTGGATAATAAAGCCTGAAAAAAGCCCAAGTAAGGCACCTTTAAAATTATGCAATTTACGATATATAATACAACCAGGAATAACAAAGGCTGCACTATAAATTAAGTCTGCTAGTTCCCCTACGCATAATGTTGAAGTCATTGGTAATTTTATAATTGTTTTAATAATTATTACAAAAAAGCCAGCCCATGGACCATAAGCAAAACCAGCAATAAAAGCTGGTATTTCATCAAAGTGAATTGATAAAAAAGCTGGGAAAATAGGTAAAGAAAAATTAAATATAGGAACAATATATAATATTGTCGATAATGCAGCAAAAATTGCTACACTTGTAACAAAATGTGCGCTAAACCGGCCTCTTTTTTTAAAAATTCTTGCTAAGACAAAAATAAAAGAAATGCCGAGCAAACAAATACTTACAATAATTCTTGTCGTATCATATGAATCCATAACAATACCTCTAAAATAAAAAATCCTGCTTCAGCAGGAAGTTAAAAAATCTGACTTAACTTCTTTCATCTTGACTATACAATCGCTACTTGAATTTCACAAGTTCAATCCAATATTGGAGTCGTGGAGTATGACCACCGGTCAGGAATTTCACCTTGCCCTGAAGCACACTCATTATATATTAGTTAAAAATTTATTTCATTATTTTTTCTAAAAAGATTTCTTTATCTTTTTCATCTACAAAATTAAATTTTACTGAATGTTTATCAACATTAACATCGCAATTAAATTTTTTAATAAGTCTATCTTGTATTTTATTAAAATCAACTTGATGTTTGTATTGATAAATCATCTTTTCAGTTTGACGTACAGAAAGATTGTTTTGATATATTTTTTCAACCATTTCACTAATTAATTCATCTGGAAGAGTAATTAAAGCTTTCGCGTGTCCAAAAGATAATTTCCCATATGAAATATCTTTTAAAATTTGATCATTAAAATTTTTTAAACGCATAATATTAGAAATTTGACTTCGTGATTGATGAAGCAATCTAGCTAAATCGTTTTGACTAAATTTGTAATTATCACACAAAGTATTACATACTAAAGATAATTCCACCATATTAGAATAATTAGAATCACGTATATCAGCCGCTAACATGACAAGCATTTCTTCATCTTCGATATCAATAATGACACAAGGCACTTCTTTTAAATCAAATTTTTTAGCGGCAATAAGCCTTCTTCTTCCTAATATAATTTCATAATGATCTTTTTTTCTTTTAACAATTAAAGGTGATGTAATTCCTTTATCTTTAATAGATATGAGTGCTTCACATATAGCCTCTTTATTAACTTTTACCTTTTTTAAATAATCATTATCATCAATTAATTTAGGTGAAATATATGAAGGATTAGCTCTTTGATATTCTTTTTCAATACTTGCTATAACGTCAGATTTTGTAAAACGTTTGACTAATTTATCAAAAGATATATTGACAATATTATCCTTCTTCATAATCAATTAGTTCCTTTGCAAAATTAATATAAGCTTGACTTGAGATTGAATTTGGACGATAAATTGTAACAGGCATCCCTTTCGCGTTACTTTCTGGAATAGATATATTTCTAGGAATCATATTAATAAATGTATTTTCCTTAAATAAAGAACGTATTTGAGTAGCTATTTCTACACTTAATCTAGTTTTAGAATCATACATTGTAAGTAAAAATCCTTGTATAGATAAATCTTTATTGTAAGTATTTTGCACAGATGAAATACTAGCTAAAATTTGTGCGACTGCTTCTAAAGCAAAATATTCACATTGCACTGGAATTAATACTTTACTTGAAGCACATAAGGCATTAATAGTTAAAAGTCCTAAACTAGGTGGACAATCAATAATAATATAATCATAATTTTTATTGAGTTTTCCTAAATTATTTTTTAAAAGAAAAAATGGATTTTCAACTTTGCCATTAACTGCGCTATCAAGGTTA
The DNA here is from genome assembly GCA_944358865.1 of uncultured Bacilli bacterium. Lineage (GTDB taxonomy): Bacteria > Bacillota_I > Bacilli_A > RFN20 > CAG-826 > CAJOOD01. The sequence continues at coordinate 58,781 of CALVRV010000001.1, forward strand.
GATAAAATCAATTTAGGAGAAATAAGATCTAAATTTTTAATAATTGTTTTTCTTATGGCCTTATTTATATCTAATTTATTAATTAAAACATCGTATAAATTGCGACTAATTAAAGAAATATCAACCCCAAAGCCACGAGAGCAATTCCCTTGTGGATCCATATCAATAAGTAAGACTTTTTTATCAAGTTGCGCTAAAGCGCTTGATAAATTAATCGCAGTAGTAGTTTTTCCTACACCACCTTTTTGATTTGCTATAGCAATAATTTTTTTCATATGAAACATATTTTATACTAATAAAAGAAAAAATAAAATCTTAAAGAGGGGTTTTTATTATCACATCATAACGTCTTGGATATTTTTTTAATGTCTCTTTAGTTTTTTTAAATAATAAAACGCTTCTAAAATTACTATCATCTAAATCATATTTATAAATGTTATCTAATTTAAGATAAAGTTTTTTAATGCCGTTTTTAGCTAAAGCGAGTTCGTTTTCATAATTGATGGATTTCATCATGATAACACTTCCATCAACTTTTACTAAGGGAGTTAATAATTCAACTAAAATGTTAATTGGCTTAAGAGCCCTTGCAATAGCAAAATCAAATTTTTCTCTATTATTAATAGCAAAATCTTCTACTCTTTGACAAACAACATCAACATTACTTAATTGCAATTTATTAGCCATATTTGCAATATGATTGCATTTTTTTCTTGTAGCGTCCAAACATAATACATTTGCATGAGGAAAAACAATAGCTAAAACAAGACCAGGAAAGCCACCACCACTTCCAACGTCGACTATAGAAAATGTTTCTTTATTAAAAATATTTTTGAATATTAAACAATCTAAAATCATCTTAATATCAAATTCATAATTGTCTTCTATAGAAGTAATATTAAATAATTTGTTGGCAGATAATGTTTCTTTTTTTAATAAAATAAGTTTTTCAATTTGTTCATCGCTTAAATGAATATTATGTAAGTCTAAAATATTTTTTAAATTATTTTCCATATTTACTTCCCTTACTTATTTCATATATTAATATGTTAATGTCGCTTGGGTTAACACCACTAATACGAGAAGCTTGTCCAATATTATAAGGCTTAATTTCATCTAATTTTTGTCTAGCTTCTAAGGCTAAACCATCACAATTTAAATAATCAAAATTTAAAGGAATAATCATATCTTCAAGCTTTTTTTGTTTTTCAGCTTGCTTAATACTATTTAAAATATAGCCTTCATATTTTGCGGAAATTTCTATTTCTTGTATTGTTTCATCATCGAGATTAAAATTTTTAATTTGTTCATCAAATTGATACAAATCTTTTAAATAAACATTATCACGTTTTATTAAATCATAATAAGATACCCCACCTTTAAGGTTTGGATAACCTAAATTATTAAGATATTCATTTGCCTTATTTGTAACCGAAATATAATTATTTTTTAAAAAAGAAGTAACTTTTTCAATGTTTTTCATTTTATTTTCAAAGATTTCATATCGTTTTTTAGGCAATAAACCAACCTCATAACCTATTTTAGATAAACGTATATCTGCGTTATCGTGTCTTAATAAAAGACGAAATTCTGCTCGACTTGATAATAATCGATATGGTTCTTTAGTTCCTTTAAAAACTAAATCATCTATCATTACACCAATATAACTTTGATCTCTTCTTAAAATTAAAGGTGGTTTATTTAATATTTTTAAAGTAGCATTAATTCCCGCTAGTAAGCCAAGAGCAGCAGCTTCTTCATAACCAGATGTTCCACAAATTTGACCAGCAATATATAAACCATTATATTTTTTAATTTGTAACGTTGAATCAAATTCACTTGTATCAATCGCATCATATTCGATTGCGTAAGCATATTTTAAAAATTCTGCTTTTTCTAAACCAGGTAAAGAATGAACCATTTCTATTTGAACTTCTTTTGGCATGGAAGTAGAAAAACCTTGTAAATATATTGAATTGGTGTTAACACTTTCTGGTTCTAAAAATAATTGATGTCTTTCTTTATCTTTGAAGCGAACAATTTTATCTTCGATACTTGGACAATATCTAGGACCAATACCTTTTACTAAACCAGAATACATAGCAGACTTTTCTAAATTATCCAAAATAATCTTGTGTGTTTTAGCGTTAGTGTAAATTAAATAACAAGGATATTGTTGTTCAAAAGGTATATAAGTTTTAGTTTCATAAGAAAACGCTAAATTCCTTTTATCACCATATTGAGGTATTGTCTTAGAAAAATCTATACTTTCTTTTTTAATTCTTGGAGGTGTTCCAGTTTTTAAACGATATAACTTTAAACCTAATTTCTTCAAATTAGGTGATAAACCTAGTGAAGGTTTTTCACCATCAGGACCTCCAAAAGTTTTACTATGGCCAACTAAAATTTCACTTTGCATGTAAGTCCCAGTCGTTAGTATTGTTGCTTTTGAATAATATGATGTCCCATCTTTTAAAATAACACCATCAATTCGATGTAAAGAAAAAATTAAATCAATAACTTCGCCTTCTATTACTGTTAAGTTTGGACAATTTAAAGCTTCTTCTTGCATTAAATGAGGATAAATTAATTTATCTTCTTGGGCGCGTAGACATTGGACAGCAACACCTTTTCCAACATTTAACATTTTCATTTGTAAATAATTCTTATCAGCAATTTTACCCATCATGCCACCTAAAGCATCTATTTCTCTAACGACAATGCCTTTAGCAGATCCTCCAATTGATGGATTGCATGGCATATTAGCCATCATTTTAATGTTAAGAGTAATTAAAAGCGTTTTCATGCCCATATGAGCACAAGCAAAACTAGCTTCTAATCCAGCATGACCACCGCCGACAACAATAACACCAAAATGATTGTTTTTATTCATAAACTATCCAACTGAGCCTTCCATGTCTAATTTTAATAATGCGTTTAATTCAACAGCGTATTCCATAGGGAGTTCTTTAGAAAATGGTTCAATAAATCCCATAATTATCATCTGTGTAGCTTCTTTTTTAGTTAATCCACGGCTCATTAAATAAAATAATTGATCTTCGTTAATTTTACTTACTGTTGCTTCATGTTCAATATAAGAAAAATTATTTCTTACATCATTATTTGGAATTGTGTCGCTTTTAGAAATATCATCTAAAATTAATGTATCACATTCAACATGACTTCTAGCATTACTAGCGTTAGACATCATTCTAACAGTTCCACGATAATTTGAAACACCACCATTCCTTACAATTGATTTTGATATGATGGTCGATGTTGTTTCATCCGCTAGATGGATCATTCTTGCACCAGCATCTTGATATTGATTTTTATTTGCTACAGCAATAGAAATACATGTTCCTTTTGCTCTTTTCCCTTTTAATATACAAGCAGGATATTTCATATTAACTTGAGAGCCAATATTTCCATCAATCCAATCCATTTGTCCATCTTCATAAACAATAGCCCGTTTTGTAACTAAATTAATAATATTAGTTGACCAATTTTGCACTGTTGAATAGCGAGCTTTAGCACCTTTCAAAACAAATATTTCCACTACCGCAGCGTGTAATGATTCTTTAGAATATATAGGAGCGGTACACCCTTCAACATAATGAACATCCGCGCCTTCATCAACAATTATTAAAGTGCGTTCAAATTGTCCTGATTTTTCATTATTTATGCGAAAATAAGATTGTAATGGTTTTTCTAATTTAACACCTTTAGGCACATAAATAAAACTGCCTCCAGACCATACTGCACTATTTAAGGCGGCAAATTTATTATCTGTGTAAGGAACTATTTTGCCAAAATATTGTTTTAATAAATCTGGATATAATTTTAAAGCCATGTCAGTGGATAAAAATATTACTCCCTTATCTTGGACCTCTTTTAACATATTATGATAAACGACTTCACTTTCATATTGAGTAGATACACCCGCTAAATATTTTTGTTCGGCTTCAGGTATTCCTAATTTTTTAAAAGTATTTTTAATTGTGTCAGGAACATCATCCCAATTTGATTCTTCTTTTTTAGTTGGTCGAATAAAATAAGTAAAGGAATTAAAATCAATATTATTAAGATCTGGTCCAAAATTTGGCATATCCATTTTTAAAAATGCTCGATAGGCTTTTAAACGATATTCTAACATCCACTCAGGTTCATTTTTAAATTTAGAAATATTTCTTATAACATCTTCATTTAAACCAACACCGCTATTAAGGATAGAAACATCTTCATTTTTAAAAGAAGAATCTATTTTTGAACTAACAAATAAATCTTTGTTATTTGTTTTCATTTAAAATAATCTCCTTTAATCCATTAAATCCAATTGTCGCACAACGAATTCTTGCAGCTTGTTTGCTTGTATTTTTAAAAGCGTTTGCTTCTTGTAATAATTCCTCATCATATGGTTTTTCATATATCATATTGAAATAATTTTCAATTATATTTAAAGCTTGTTTTTTATTTAAACCTTTCACTAAATCACACATTATATCACATGATGCAGTAGTAATCGTGCAGGCGACTCCATCCCAAAGACAATCTATAATAATATTATCTTTTTCTTTTACATAAATATGGACATCATCAATACAATTATCACTTTCCATATGAATATTTAAATAATCATCAATATTTGTAGGAGTTTTTTTATTTTGTGGATTAGAATAATGATCTAAAATAATTTCTCTCATCATCTCATTAGTTAAAGTAGGCATCAAGAATATCTCCTTTCTTTTTTAAAATATCACAAAGATAATCAATATCTTCTTTAGTTGTATATAAATAAGTTGACATTCTAACTGTTGCAACTTCATGTAGAAAATCTATTAGTATTTTTGCACAATGTTGTCCACTTCTAACCGCAATACCTTTGCTATTTAAAAATGTTGCTTCATCTTGAGCAAAAACACCTTTAACATTAAAAGTTATAATACCAGTTCCTGCTCCTTTATTATATATAATAACATCATCAACATCTTTTATTTTTTCAAGAAAATATTTTCTTAATTCTTCTTCGTGTTTTGCAATATTTTCCATACCAATATTACTTAAAAATTTAACAGCTTCACCAAGACCCATAATTCCAGCAAGATGTTCAGTTCCAGCTTCAAATTTACTTGGTGGATTTAAATATTTAACATTGCCACACATATCAAATTTAGCATTCATGCCCCCACCAGTTAAAAAAGGATCCATAATATCAAGAAGATGATATTTGCCATATAAAACCCCAATACCAGTAGGTCCACACATCTTATGTCCAGAAAATGATAAAAAATCACAATCTAAATCTTTTACATCAGTAGGAATATGAGGGACACTCTGCGCTCCATCGACCGCTAGTAATGCGCCATAACTATGTACGACTTTACTAATTTCTTTAATAGGAGCAATATAACCCAAGACATTACCAATATGAGCAATAGAAACAACTTTAGTTTTTTTAGAAATTACTTTTTTTAGATTTTCAAGGGTTAATCGACCATCTTTGTCTAAAGGTATATAGTTAATTTTACAACCAGTAAGTTCGCTAATTCTAAACCATGGCAAAACATTACTTGCGTGTTCGGCTTCACTTATTAGCACTTCATCATCTTTAGTTAAATATTTTAATCCATAACCATAAGCAATTAAATTAATTGACATTGATGTACCGCTTGTAAAAACAATTTCATTTTCATTCGCGTTAATAAAATTTGCTATAATGCGCCTTGCATTTTCAACTTCAACATCCATGTTGTAACATAAATCATAATCACCGCGATGCGAATTAGAAGTTTCAAAATTGTAATATTGATTAATTTTGTCAATAACACATTTAGGTTTAAAAGTTGTAGAAGCATTATCTAAAAACACTAAAGGATGGCCTTGCATTTTAATATTATTTGTTAGCATTGGAAATTGTTTTCTTATTTCATATACATCATACATAAATTTATAACCTCGAATCTAAAAGATTAGATACATCGTTTAAAAGTTCATCATCTTTAAAATTTTTAATCACATTGTTAAAATAGCCTAAGACAATAAGTTTTTTAGCTTCTAAAACACTTAATCCACGCGATAACAAATAAAATAGATGATCTTCATTTAATTGTCCAATTGAGGCACCATGACTAGCTTTAACATCATCGTTTGCTATTTTTAAAATTGGTTTTGCTATACCAACACTATTTTTATCAATAAGCATTATTTTAACATTTTGTGAAGTATTACATTTTATAATATTTTCTTTTATGTCACTTGTACCTAGAATAAGTAAATTACCATTATCTTTACAAACACCATATGTAGAAACTTTTGCATCAGTTGATATAGCGTTATGATTAACATTTATCGTAAATGTTTTTTTATCATTTATTGAAGATAGAATTGCGCTATTAAAGGTGGCATTACTATACGAATCATTAAGATTAACATCAATATAAATATTACTATTATTTTTACTAAAATCGATTAAATTACCGGTGATTTGAGACTTATTTTTACAATTTATCATAATTTTTAAATTAATATCATCACCTAAAATAATGCCTTTAATAAAGACATTTATATCATTGATAACATCAATAATAATTTCTTCACTTTTTGAAATATTATGAAAAATAATATCGCTATTACTAGCAACGCTTATATGATTTAAAGTTGACAAATTGTCATTATTTAAAACTATAGTGTTATTATTTTTCATGGATATTTTTACTCATTTCTTTTGTCGCACACACACCGATGGAAACTTGATTCATCGATTTCTCAGTTGATTTTTCTATTTCAATACCATATTCACTTTTAATAAATTCATATCCTTCTTTATCAACACGATTAATTAAAGAAGAATCGCCTTTTAAAACAATCTTTCCATTGACAATAATTATTGCATCTGTTGGATTAATAAGATTAAAAAGACGGGCATAGTGAGAAATAACCATAAAACAATGATTACCATCTTGTAAGGATTTAATAGCATTACTAACATCATTAATAGCGTCAACATCTAAACCTGAATCAATTTCATCAAGCATGCAAATATCAGGATTTAAAATTAGCATTTGTAAAATCTCATTACGCTTTTTTTCACCACCAGAAAATCCTTCATTTAAATTACGATTAGCTAAATCAAAAGGCATGTTTAATTTTTTGGTCGCGTTATCTAAAAGTTTATAAAATTGATATAAAGAGACAGGTTTTTCTTTCCTAGCATTTAATGCACTACGTAAAAATTCAGCATTAATTACTCCAGGAACTTCGCATGGATTTTGCATAGCTAAAAATAAGCCTTTTTTACTTCTTTCATCAACACTTAAATTAGTAATATCTTCACCATCTAAAATAATTTTACCTTGAGTAATTTTATATTTAGGATTGCCCATCAAAGCGTTAAATAATGTAGATTTACCATGCCCATTTGGACCTAAAATAGCCAATGTTTGTCCTGGCTTTAATGTTAAATCTATTCCTTTTAAAATTTCTTTATTTTCTACTTCAACATGTAAGTTTTCAATCAATAATTCCTTCATAATAACACCCGCCTAATGCTTTAAAATAATATAACCTTTTCTTTTATTTTACAAATATAATGATAAATTTTCTCTATATGATTTAATTTTATAATTAAAATGGTTATTTATCATTTACAATAATAAATGTAAGTTATTAACATAGTTAATAAAACAACAAATTCTTTTAAAAAAATATTATAAAGAAAACTCTATATATTTTATAAAAACAACTTTTTGACTATTAATTTAGGCTGAAATGAGTATAATTTGATAATTGTTAATAAATTTTTTTGTTGCATATAATGGATGTAATATATAAAATATTAACGCTATTACAAATTAAGGAGGTCGCACTGATGAAACATAAAAAACTATCTATCTCAATAGTTTCTGCTTTCATTGCTGCTTTAGGTTTAACAAGCTGTTCAAACAATGTCACAGCCTCTGATGATTCTATCGTTACTTTAAAAGGTTATGATGGTCAAGAGATTGCCATTGACACAGATGCTATTTATGACAAATATAAATATAGCGAAGATGGAATTAACAGTTTTTACCAAGCAATTTTAGAAGTTGTTATTCGTAACTTCTATGAAACAAGTACAAATCCAGAAGTTTCTTCTCGTTTAGCCGAGATGGAAGCCCAAGCTAGAAATGATGTATTAAGTGATCAAGAAACCGCACGTGAAAACGCAACCACAAACGGCACAGATTATGATACAGAATGGCAATCCATTTTAGATTCTGCTGGTGTTGATGATGAAGAAGGTCTTTATCAATCTCATTTATATGATTTAGAAAGAGCGGATTATGAAGACCGCTATTTTGAAGATCATAAAAGTGAATTAACAAACGAATATATCGGTTTTGCTTCTACCGATGGTGAATACAGTGATTATGATGGTGTTCATGCTTCAAAATATCCTTACCATGTAAGACATATTTTAGTAAATACCACCGCTAGCGCTACAGATTATGTCACTGGTGAAATTACTGCTGCTGAAGCACAAAACCTTAATACCGTTTATAAAGCTTTATCAAATGGTAGATATACTTTTGGTCAAGTTGCTCACGAATGGAGTGAAGATAGTTCCGCTACAAATTATGGTGATTCCGGTATTATGGATACTTCAACCGAATTTGTTAATGAATTTAAATTAGGTTTATATGCATTTGACGCTGTTTATGGCACTGATGTCACAGGTAATGCTACTTTAAAAGAAGACAAATTAGGTTTAGATGGTTCATATAATGAAGGAAGCGAAACCGTTAAAGACAAATTAGAATCAATTGGTTTACAAACTGTTTCTTATGAGGTTTTCGAATTCTTAGGTGATCATTATGATGATGAAAAATCTGATGCTGGTCTTAGCGTTAACGAAGGCGCAGCTAGATATTTCCCACGTAATGTATTTTGGAATAACTATTTAAATTTACATAACGTTTTTGTTATTACTGATCAACAATTAGAAATCTTAACTCAAGAAGGTGATAATTGGGTTGAAGATACAACTTATACCCATTATGTTGCACCAACTGGAGCTGTCAGCGGTCGTGCTGGATTTAGACATGTTGCTGCTTTAGATAGTGTTGTTGGTTCTGGTACACGTGTATTAACCGATGAAAATGGTCGTGTTATTGTTGGTGTTAGAAGTGAATATGGTATTCATTTTATGATTATGCAAAGAACACCATTTGAAGTTAGCGGTACAATTTCTGGTTATAATAGTGAAACCGGTACATATTCTTATAACGACACCACTATTAGTGAATATTACACTACTTATGTTCCAAATGACCAAGAATATCCAAAGCGTGCTGATGGAACAAATAAAACTACTTATATTAATTTTATGATTAGTGAAGATTCTACATACGAAAGCCGTGCTCAAGAAGTCGAAGATTTAATTCAATCTTTTGACAACATGTATGATTATCGTATTTTTGAAACATTAATCGCTAATGGTCAAATTACTATTAATGATGAAGTTGTTGCAGAAAGAATCGATGATTTCATTAATCAAAGAAGAGAATATAACGAATGGAATGATGCTAAAACATTAAATGATTCATGGAATTCATATCTTGATAAGATTTCTTTACAATATGAAATTCGTGATGATGAAAATGGATTAGAAAATTCTTCTCGTTTAACTAAAGTTACATGTGGTATTCATTTTGGTGATTATAATCCAGATGATCCATTATGGTCACAAGGAGGAGCCTGTTATTATGAAAACTAAGTTTATCCCCTTATTACTTGCACCAGCTTTATTACTTGCTAGTTGTTCAAGTGAAATATTATCTACACCAACTGATAATGATAATCCATTAATCGTTGGAAGTGATGGTTCTCCATTAACTCAAGAAATCTATAATAATATTAAAAGTATTGTTTATGATGCGATGAGAGACAATGGAACTTTAGCAAGTGAAGTCTTAGATGAAATTTTATATCAAGTTGCTATATCAGTTTTTGGTGATTACAATACATTAACTGATTTATATGGAAAATTGGTTTTGGTAAGTGGTCAAGAAAATACTTATCAAACCAATACTGAAATTGATGAATTTATTAATTCACATTCTGCATATTGGGTTAAAGACGCTGATGGAAATCGTTTAACTGACCAAACAAGCAAAAATAAAGAATATATTCGTTTTAAAGAATCTTTTGAACGTATTCAAGAACGTATTGCCGAAAGATTTTATAGCGATATTACATCTGGCAGCTATTTAAGAAATGGATATTTTTATGAAACTGACTATTTAATGTCATTAAGAAATTCCATTAATAACGTTGCTAATCCATTAGATCAAACTAATCGTTCATTATTGCACGATAAATACCTTATCGTCCCTGAAATAGAAGAAGATGAAGTGTTTACTTATGATTGGGAAGAAGAAGGAAAATTAAATGGTTTATTAACCTTATCTTTATATGAAAATGAAGAATTAGGTTATAATTACGTTTCAAATACTTTCATTCCTGATATTTATCGTAACCTATTAGTGGAACAATATTTATTTGATAACAATTATTCAACATTAGGACGTGCTTACGCTCGTGAAGTCAACATTATTACTATTGCTAATCGTGAATCTAGTCCACTTTTAGCATCTAATTTAATGAATGCTTATGTTGATAATTATATCAATACAGATAATGCTCTAGTTGCACAAAACGCTTCATTTGACATTATTTCCACTGCTTATCGTGGTGTCAATGTACCAGAAGTAGGTGCAGTCGATAGCGATGATATTTATCAACAAGCGGCATTCTTATTAAGTGAAGCCGATGCTCAACATTTATCATACACTGACGATGCTGGCTTTACTGGCGAAACTTATCAATATTGGGTTGGCACTAGTTATGGTGATATGGTTAAAGATTTATCAAAAGTTAATCGTAATCCTTTAATTACTGATTCTTCTATTGAAAGTGAATTCACTAATTCTGGTGAATATACCGTTAGCCAAGGTGTTGTTAATAAAACTAACAATATCTTAAAAGAAAGCTACATTACTGATGGTTGGTACATTAGAAATGGTGGCTTAGAAGATTTAGGTGAAGGATTTGATTCTTTAAGAACTAGATTATTTAATATCGGTGTCGCAAATGCTTTAGATAATGAAAATTATCCTGATCGTTTTGCAAGTGATGGTACATATTCTATTCCTGAAGAAGAAGGCAACTACGTTGCTAAAATTCATGGTAGATATTATTTAAAACCAATTACTAGAGAAAATCCAGGCGATGAAGAAATTGATTATACAAATCCAAGCAATCGTTTAAAGGATATCTTATGGTCCGACAGCGAAGGCAACTTTACTATCGTAGAAATTACTCAAGCTGTTTCTTCTAGCAAATTATCTAGAAATGCTTCAACTAATTATGAAAATTTATATGAAGGTATTGATGGCTTCATTTTAATGGAAAACATCTCTCATGAAGTTGCATATGTAATTGCACAAAACGATTCATATAAAACATTATCTACCCAATATTGGTTAGAAGCTGCTGAAATTGTTTATCATGATGATACAATTTATGATTATTTCTTAGAAAATTATCCTGATTTATTCGAAGAATAATTATTAGATTTACACTTTATAAAAGACAGCCATTCGGTTGTCTTTTTTTTAATTTTACATTATAATACATTTAGTCTATTTATTGAGAAAGGTCTAATTTATATGGAAAATCTTGATTGCGTTTTTTGTAAAATAGTATCTAGTGATATTCCTGCATATAAAATATTTGAAGATGAAGATGTTCTTGCTTTTTTAGATGTTGCACCAGTTAGTAAAGGACACGCTTTAGTAATCAGCAAAAAACATTATGATAATTTTTTATCAACTCCAAAAGATATTATGCATAAAGTAATGGATGTCGCACAAAGAATTGGACAAATTCAAGTTCAAATGATGAACGCTAAAGGAGTAAATATTTTATCTAATTGTTATAAAGAAGCTGGTCAAAGTGTTTTTCATTTTCATGTTCATGTCATTCCAAGATATTCTAAACATGATAACTTCATTTTAGAAATGAAAGGACATGATGAAAATCTAAATCTACCTGCTATTGCAAAACAAATTAAAGACGAATTAAAATAAATTTTATTCTTTGTATAAAATACGATTATCAAGGGCGAATATTTTAGCAGTATATTCCCCTTTTTGTGTGTCGTTTAAAGCTTTATTAACAATTTCCATTTTACTATCAACATTATCGATAAGATTTAATAAAATTGCTTCTGCTGTTTGAGGTAATATGGGTGAACCAAATTCATATTCACCATGATGAGATAAAATAAGGTGCTCTAATAAAACTATTTTTTCATCATTTTCTAAATGTAATTCTTTAGCTTTATTTTCAATCATGCTACACATAATTGAAATGTGACCTAACAATTTTCCTTTAAGTGAATATCTATAAGCAATATCTCCTTCAAATTCTACTGTTTTGCCTATATCGTGTAATAAAATACCGCTGATCAAAAGATCTTTATCGATGAATTTATATTGTTTAGATAAAAATTCACCAATTTTTGCCATTGATAAAGTATGATAAGCAAGACCTCCCTCAAAATCATGATGAACAGAAATCGCAGCAGGATAAGTTAAAAACGCTGGTAAATTATCTTTTATTAATTCACTTGTAATTTTATGAAGGGTTTCATTTTCAATTAAACCAAGATAATAATTTAATTGTTGGTATAATTCATCCTTACTAAGTGGCGCGCTTTTTACGAAGCGAAATTGTTCAATTTCATTTTCTTTAACAGGTGCAATAAAATTTATATTTACTTGCAAATTATTCTTATAAGTCTCTAAAACCCCATTAATTAATACAATATTGCCGTTTTCACATAGACGTAATTCTTCATCTTCAACATTCCATTTTACCCCTGTAATTGTTCCTGAAATGTCTTTTAAAGTTAGTCTTACATAAGGCTTTCCAGATGTTGAAGTAGATTTTGTTACGCTTGAAATTACAAATTGTTGATATATTGTTTCATTATCTTTAAAATCTTTAATCAAAGTCACCATATTCTTCCCTCCAAATTGATACAATCAAATTATAATTATACCCTTTACGACGTAAATATTTTACCATGTTATTATAAAGCTCATTAGTATTTTCAAATTTATTATTATGTATTTTTATATAATGATTTATTTCTTTTTTAAGTTTATTTTTAATTAATAAATCATTTTTATCATCTTTTTTTAAAACTATATTTAAGGTTTCATTAATAGGATCTTTTTCAAATCCACGATTAATTAAAATTGAATATATTTTATTTTTCTTTGATAAATAGTCTTCATTTTTATATTTAGATTCATTAAGTTTAATTATTTTTTTAATTTTATTTATTTCATCGTTTTTATTAAAATGAATTTTATCAATGTCTTCTTTTTTAAATTTCTTTTCGTATAAAAGATTAATTATTTTATATTTTCCATAACATTTTTCTTTTCCATATTCGATATAATCCAAAATTAAACCTTTATCATTTATTAAATCATGATTTTTAAGTCGCATGATAATATCATTACAAATAGGAATAGACGCACCTTTATGGATAAGTTTTTCTTTTAAAGCGTTTTCGCTGATCATTTTGGTATTTAAAATTTTTAAAGCCATATTAAAATATGTTAATGAATCATTATATTTTTTAATATTTTCGATTTCTTCTTTAGATAAAATTTTGCCTTTATAAAAATAATATTGAGAATATGTATCATAAGAAACATCAAGTTTTTCTTTATTTGATAAATATAAAATAACTTTATTTTTACATATTCGAAGTGATTTTATTTTTATATCGTTACCAGTAAGCTTTTCTGCCACGATAATAAACCTCCATAATATTTTTATAAAAAGTTTCAATAGAATATTGACTAATAATTTTTAAAGCGTTTTCTCTTATTTTGTTTAATCCTTTTTGGTCTAAATTATAAATATAATATGCTTTATTAACAAAACTATCTTCATCAAAAAAGAAAAAGCCGCTTCCACCATCTTCAATTGTTCCCGCTAAATTATCATCATAACGCGCTAAAACAATCGCACTAGAAGCCATTGCTTCCATAAATGTTAAGCCCTGTGTTTCAGTTAAAGAAGCACTTGTATAAACACTAGCTAAATGATAATAATATGGTACTTCGTTTGCGTCAACTGGTCCAACAAAAGTAGTAATTTTAGAAATGTTATTTTCTTTGACTAAAGATTTTAAATGCATTTCATTAGGACCTTTACCAACAATCAATAATTTAACACTTATAGATGGATATTTATTTTTAAATAAAGCAATATCTTTAATGGATTCTTCCATATTTTTTTCTTTTGCTAGTCTACCTAATAATAAAAAGACAAAGTCATTATCATTTAGATTGTATTGTTTTTTTAAATTATTAAGTTTACTCTTATCAATGTTTTTATAATCAAATAAAGAAAAATCAATACCTGTTGGAACAACATTAATATAATTATCGCTGCCATATGATCTTAACATTTCTTTAGTTTTTAAAGATGGTGCGATAAATTCTGTTGAAAAATTGCTTAAATAAACTGAATAAGCACGAATAGTTTTTTTTGCAATGCGGTCAAAAAAACCATGAGTGACAATATATGTATAATCTTCATATGTTGTATGATACGTATGAACAAATGGGACATTTAATTTAGAAGCAACAATACGAGAAAATTGCCCTATTGGAGCGTCGTGTTGATTGTGAATAATATCAGGCTTAAAGTCTTTAATAATTTTAAATGCCTTGCTATTATAAATCCACGCGCCACGATAACCGTAAAATTTTTTAAGTTCAAAACCAGGGATTTTAATAATATTTTCTTTTTCGTCATATTCAAATTTAGCTTCTTGAGTATTAATTGTTACTAATAAAACATTATGACCATGGATTTTTAATATTTTAACAAGATTATAAGTAGATGTCGCAACACCATTTATTTGAGGAGGATAAGTATCAGAAAATATCGCTATCTTCATTAATCATCATCTCCAATATCAAATTCATTCCAATCATCATTGTTGATAATTGTTTCTTCTAGTTTTTTCTTTTTTTCCTCTTCTAATTTTTTCTTTTTTTCTTCCTTTTCTTTTTTATTTCTAATTTTTAAAGAAGACATAATGGCTTGTCTAGTAAGTCTTGTCGTTTCATATAATGTATCAGCGCTTTGTTTACGTTCAATATATGTTTCCCTTTGTAAAGCGACAAATGTTTGACGGTTGATAACTCTTTCTTGAACTTGCTCTTTTGGTGAAGCGCGATAAAAAGCTGTAACAATACCACCAAGTAATAATGGAAGAGTAAATGTTAAAAATCTCCAAATAATTTGAGCGCCACTTGTAATAGTTTGTCCATTAACTAAACCATAATATGAATCAAATAGTTGGTTAAAGAAATATTCACTAACACCAGCAGAACCAGGAATAGGAATAAGGCCAGTAATCATTTGATGGAAATTTGAATAAAAAACACTATGGAAAAAATTAGCAAAATTTAGTTCATAAGTCGCGCCTAAAGCCTTACCAACAAAGCAAGGAACACCAAATAAAACAATCATCGATATCGCATATAAAATCACAATCAAAACCGTAAAAGGAATATTTGATAAAAGTCTTTTTAATTCGATTTTAAAGTTTTCAACTTGAATTCTTAAATTTTCACGTGTTTTTTCAGGCTTTTTTACTAAACGAATTAAATGGAAGAAGTTAACACATGGCCCTAATATAAAATGATGAAAATGTTTTGAATAAGACATAAGTAGTAACAAACCAATAAAAGCAACATTTAAACCAAAGCCTAAAATAATTAATGGTAATATTGGAATAGAGAAAGTATCACTTATAGCAACCGCAGGAATAGAAAATATTTTTTCAGATTCAAAAATTAAAGATAAAACTCCAAAAATAATTAAGACAAATTGATAAATCATCGAAGTCATAACCATAATAGAAGCACCAGCGCTTATTGGTAAACCCTGCTTTTTATAAGTATACGCTTGCATAAATTGACCACCGCTGCTAGAAGGTGTAACACCATTATAAAATGTGCCAATTTGATCAATAGCGATAGCTTGATGATAATAATATTTTCTTGTATATAATCTAGCAAAACAAAAATAAATTAAACTTCTCACTAGCATAGCCAAAACAACTAAGCCAAAGCTAGCTAATATCCAAAGCCAATCAACATTATTAAATGAAGAAGTAATCGTATCATAATCAGTAAAGAATGTAATACAAAAACTACTAATAGTGACAATCAAAACAATAACGATATTTAATATATATTTAATATAAGAATTTTTCTTTTTTTGATCGTTATTATTTTTTTCGACATCGCTAGCCAAAATAGGCTCTATATCGTCATCTTTTGTTTCATCAATTAAAGGTTTCTTCTTTTCTTTCATAATGTCAATAATTATATAATAATTATAAATTTATTAACAACACTATTTATATTATTTTAACTTATAGTGGCTTTCTCCAAGTTAAGTTAGACGCATCAACACTAGTAGTAACATCGATTCTAACATCTTCTGTTTGATCGATACAATTATCCCAGTTTGCTGTGTCAATTGTTGTTCCAGCATCAAATGAAGCAAGAAGGAAATGTGTATCAGTTTCATTAATTTTAAATGAATATGAATTTCCATCTAATTGTCCTAAAACCCATCTTCCATCTTCACCAGATTTCCAGACCCACGCTAAAAGGGTTCTGTTTTCAATATATTCATTTGGAATATTAATTACATTAACATTTAAATTATTCCTATCACGTTTTGAATAAACATAACGTGAACCAATTGAATAGGAATCATTACTTGCGTAAATTGTTAAATAAATATCACCGCTTGAAACCCCTTCTCCTATGGTAATTGTAGTTTCTTTATCAAATAATATTTCTTCACCATCATTAATAATGTATGAACTACTAGTCGCATTATCAACAGTAATTGTCACATCAATAGGATCATAGAATATATCGCTTCCATCATTAGAGACATTAATAATTGGAGCGGCACTAATCTTAGGTTCATATAATAAGCAAATGCCAGATGCATCTATTTCCCCTTCGATATGATTATTTGTAACAATAAATGTTTTTTTACTTACTTGATCAACATAAGTTCCATCTTTTAAACTAGAATAAGTTAAATCAATTGAAGTATTTTCATCGCTAGCGACAATAATAACACCATAATCATCACTTGAAGATTTAACATTGATAAACGAATTATTAACAACACTCATATCATCGCTAACATCATAAAATTGATTATGAAATTTATTAACTTGACTAATTGCATTGCTTTGCCATTCATAGGTTGAAATTTGACCTAAAACGGCACTATCAGTAGGACGTGCAAAATATAAACTTGTAAATCCATTTAATGAACTTGAAATGGCATAAGCACGATTAATTAAATTTTGTGATAAATTTTTGGTTTGACCATTGTCGTTTGCAAAAGTATCATGACTTTCACCCCAAAGCACTTTTTTATCAGCATCATCGCGACTAATTGCGCTAGTGAAATCGCTTCCACCTAAAATACCATATAAAATATTATTTGAAGTAGCTGTAAAAGTAACTGACATTAATTCTGTATACCAGCTTAAATCACGACCAGCACCGACAGTGTTTAATATTTCACCATAAAAATATAATTCTTCGCCTTTTGAAGATGCATATTCTTGAGCGCCATCTAAAACAACATCCCAATAATTAGATGCATATTCTCCATCATATTTAGTTTCGATATGTTTTGCTGCATCAAATCTAAATCCATCAACACCGCAATCAACATATTCTTTTAATAAAGACAATACCCTTTGTTGAACAACTTCATCTTCTGTTTTTAAATCTGGATATTCGCCTAAATGACCTCGAACGAGTTGAGCGACATTGCCATCACTAACTGAACCATAGCCTTTATGTAATAATTCTTGATCATATATTTCTGGTTCATATTCTCTAACATTGCTATTAAAAGATTCTCCACTTCCACCAGCAAGATGATTAGATACAACATCAACTATAATTTTAATACCATATTTTTCAGCTTCTTGACATAAAGTTTTTAAATCTTCTTTTGTCCCGATAGCGTTATTTTTTGTTGCGATTGTTAAACCTAAAGGTTGATATAATTTCCACCAATTATCTTTCCAATTTGCTTCACCAGCATAATCTTTTTGTGGTTGCATTGGAGAAGTTTGAATTGTTGTATAACCAGCCTGCGCAATAGATGGTAAAGCTTTTGTGATCTCTTCCATTGACCAGTTCCAAGCATGCAAAATAACACCATCTTGAACATTATCTAATAGACCATATTCATCACTGATGACTGGATCATCTGGTAAAGGTGGTAAATCAATACTTGTTGTAGTGGTAATATCTTGACCACTAGTAGATGAATTATTTATTCCACCACTAGAAGAAGAAATATTATCATTATTACAACTTGTTAAAATTAAAGATAAAGCGCCTAATAAAGTTAATAATTTTATTTTTTTCATAAAAAACACCTCACCTGTTTATTATACCAAAAATAATACAGGATTTATTAATAATAAATAATTTATTTATAATGGCTAAAAATTATACATATATCATAAGTGAATATGAAAAATTAAAATCCATTTTAATTTCTATTAACAAATAATGAATGTTGTGATTAAATAATCACTTGGATTAAAAGAAAATGACATTTATTAAAAAAATATTCCAACCAATCGATTTAACAAAAGGAAACATCTATAAAGTAATTATTTTATTTATGATTCCAATTGTCATTTCCTATATTTTTCAAAATATATATTCACTGACAGACGCAATTATTGTTGGTCAAAACTTAAGTGCAAGCGAAGTTAATGGTGTTAATGATGTTTCTTCATTAACTTTTATTGTTTTGCAATTTGCCTTTGGATGTGCAGCAGGATTTTCTGTCGTATCATCAAATAAATTAGGTAATAACGACTTAAATGGTGTAAGGCAATCATTTTTTGCTCAATTTATTTTATCTATTATTATTTCTATTATATTGACAATCATATCTTGTTTATTAGTTGATCCACTTTTATCTTTAGTTGGTTTAAATCCTACTAGTGGTGGCGCGACATATCAAGCTGCAAAAGCCTATATAACAATTATTTTTATCGGTTTAATAGGTCAAGTAATGTATAACCAAATTTGTTCATTACTCCGTTCGATTGGCGATTCTTTAACTCCACTTATCTTTTTAATTGCTTCAACAATATTAAATATTGGATTAGATTTATTATTTATTGTTGTCTTTCATTGGGGGGTAGAAGGCGCAGCTATTGCTACTATTTTAGCGCAACTCATCAGTGCGATATTATGCTATATATATACTTTTGTTAAATATCCATACTTAAGATTTAAAAAAGAAGATTTAAAAATACCATACAAATTTTATTTAAAGCATCTATCTTTAGGCATTCCTTTAGCGTTTCAATTTTCTATTTTAGCTATTGGTCTTATCGTCTTACAATCCACTATTATTAAATTTGATATTGACCCAACAACTGGATTAATAATAGATCAAGGACCTGCACAACTAGCCTATGGAGCGTATTCAAAATTACATAACTTTTTTAATTGTCCTTTGAACTCTTTAGGAACGGCAATGCTATCTTTTGTCGGACAAAATTATGGTGCAAATAATAAAAAAAGAAT
Organism: uncultured Bacilli bacterium; assembly: GCA_944358865.1. GTDB lineage: Bacteria > Bacillota_I > Bacilli_A > RFN20 > CAG-826 > CAJOOD01. Next base: position 78,523 of record CALVRV010000001.1, read on the forward strand.
TAATCAAGGTTTAAAAGCTGCCATAATTTTAAATATTATTATCAGTGTTGTTTTAATTGGAATAATGTTTTTATTAATGATTGATGATTTTTATTTAAAAATATTTTATAGTGAATCCACCATAACTGAAGATGTTTCAAATTTGGCTAGATTAAATATTTTTTCTACGTTCCCACTATTCCCATTTTTAGGATTTATCTTTATTTTAAGATGTTCAATACAAGGTGTAGAAAAATCTTATTTTTCCTTAATTGCTGGAGTTGGCGAATTAATTGCAAGAGTATTATTATGTTTATATGCACCTTATATAGTAACAAATATTATTGACGCTTCAGTGGTCGCTAATATTTTAGTTAATCCATGGCCATATGTTTTAGTTTGTCTTGCTGATCCAATCGCTTGGATTATTGCAGATATTATATTAGGAATAGGCTGTTACATATACATTTATCGTCCATATAAAAAAGAAACAAAATTATATAAAGAAGAAAATATAATTTAAAAATTAAATAATGTGACTTATTATTTTATCTTCAATAAATTTAAATAAATTTAATATGTCATCATTATTAGGTCGTTGTTTATGGATACCTTTAAATAAATTTAAGGGACCATATGTAGTAAATCCAAGGCAAGAAAATGTTCCTAAATAATTAACATTATCAAATGATAATAATTGTTTTATTAATGATTTGTCATAGTGATGATAATTAGTCGCGCAAGTATAGATAATAAATACTTTTTTATCATTAAAATTTTCATTTGTAACAATATCTTTAATTTCTTTTGGAAAAGAAAATGCATAAATTCCACTGGCTAAACAAATTGTTTGATATTGTCTAATTATGTCATGAGTAACATCTTTAACATCCATTAAATCAAAATTATATTTATCTTTTAAATTTTGACATAATTTTAAGGTATTGCCATGATGAGTAGAATAATAAATTATTAATACATTTGTTTTATTCATCATCTATTGCCTCCAAATAAAAAGATACAGGTCTAAATCCATCATTACATGAAACCATGGCAGAATTTTTATTTTTCATCCATTGTCCAAAAATGTTTTCTCCACCATATAGAAGAGTCATAATATATGGATATAATACTTGCCACGCTGAAGAACATAAATTGTCTGGTTTATCTAAATTATCAACAATAAAACTATCCCCTATTTTATATGGGCAAGCATCTTTAATAGGCAATTCATATTCATTAGATAATTGTTTATAATTAGTAATAGCTTTAATTGTTATTTTGACTTTTCTCATATTAATATTATAGCAAAAAAATTATAAAACACTGCTAATTATGATTATTTTTAATAAATAATTTGATATATTTAATTAATTCTTTGCTGTCTAATATTCCCTTATTAGTGTCTATCTGTAAATTTAACGCGGCAAAATGAAATAATTCATCTCCATAAAAAATCGTATCTAAATAGTCTAAATTTTTATTTGTAATTAAGCCAGATAAAAAACCACTTAACATATCACCACTAGAAGCGTGTCCTAAAATAGAAATTCCATTATATGTTGAAATATAATATTTACCATCTTGACTAACTAATATTGAATAATATGATTTTATCAATACATTAACATGGTAAGTTTTGACAAATTGTATTGTCAATTTTAAATAATCTTTAGGATCTTTACTAATAATTTGACAGTTAAGTAATCTAGTAAGTTCTTTTATGTGAGGAGTTAATAATATCTTATTTTTTAAATTCTTATCTAATAATATTTTTAAATCTTTAGATAAAATTTCTAAACCAGAAGCATCGATAATTAGATTATGCATGTAGTCTTTAATTAATGAGTGTAAAAAGTTTTTATTAGTGTCATTAACTAAAACACCATTTCCAAATAATATAGAATCGTATTTATTAAAAATATCAACATCAATAATATTAAAATCATCGTGATTATTATTTGATAATATTTCTCTAATACATTGTTTATTAATCAAAGCAATAGATGATAAATAAATATCACTTGGTAAGCTTATTGAAGTATATCCTACACCACTTAATAAAGCAAAATCACTAGCAAGAATAGGCGCGCCAATATATTTATATGAACCACCAATAATAAGACATCTACCCTTATCTGATTTAATTACTTTGTTATCATCAAAGTAATATATTTTATCTATAAATGTTTTTAAATCCATATGAATAATTATATATTTGGAGATGATAAAAATATATCGTTATTTTAATCTTTAATTTTGTTTAAAAATACGTTAATTTATATTGTATGGATAACATTAAAGCAATATTTTGTGATTTTGATTGGACGTTATTTGATCATAAAATACGTGATTTTAATAAATTAGGCGTTAAGGGTCTTAATATTGTTCATGACAAAGGTATTAAATTAATCATCAATTCCGCGCGTACATATTATTCTTTAAAAGGCTTAAATACATTTAACCTAATTCCTTTTGATGGGTATGTGATCGCTAACGGAGGCGCATGTATTATTGATAACAAAATAATTTATGCATTATATATAAAAGATGAAATTAAAAATGAAATTATTAATTTTTTAAATAAATATAATTATTCTTATAATTTAATTTGTTTACACGATACATTTATTAATGATATTAATAAAGAAATAGTCAATGAATTTTATCAACAATTTTATGAACCCTACCCTATTCATATTTCTAAATATAACGATGAATCATGCTTATCAATTCAAATATTTTGTCGTGAAGAAGATGATGAAAAACTTAAAGTTTTAGCTAATAAATATCATCTATATTTTAATCGCTTTTCTAACTGCAATGTTGAATTAACAAGTCATGAATTTTATAAAAGCAAAGGCGTAGAATCAATATTTAACTATTTAAAACTTGATAAAGAAAATGCAATGGCTTTTGGTGATGACATAAATGATATATCAATGTTTGATATGGTAAAATATAGTGTTTGTTTAGGAAATGGCAATTCAAAAGCAAAAAGCCATGCATTTTATGTTACTGATAAAATTGAAAATAATGGTTTATATAATGCTTTAAAACATTTTAATTTAATAAAAGATAAAGATATTTAATTTAAATATTTAATCAATTTTTCTAGAATCATGGCATGTTAAATATATGATTTGCATGTCAGAAGATATATTTTTAATTAATCGAATCATTTTTTTAATATGATTATCATCTAGTTGCACTCCTGGATCATCAAGAAGAACAAAAGGTTTGTCACTATTTTTATACATTGTTTCTATTAAGGCAAGTCTATAACAAAGCGCAACAATGGCCTTATTACCAGTTGAAAGATAATCATCACTTCGATAATCATTAGACATTTCAATAGATATTTCTAAATTAGAATTCATATTAATTTTACTAGAAAGTGATTCTTCTAATAATTTTGCGTATTTATTAAAATTATCTTTAATTGGTTTAAGATATTTATCAATAATAGTGTTGTTCGCACTTTTTAATATTTCAGCTGAAATAGTTATTAAATCATAATCGTAGTTATATTTTTTTAATAATTCTTTTTTATTTTCTAAATCATGTTTTAAACCACCAAGTGTGTCAACTTTTTCTTCATCGTTTTTAATTTTTGTTTCTAATTGACCTTTTTTAGATGAAATTTGTTTAATTTCTTCTTGAATTGTTTCATCGTTTAATAAATCTAATTGTTCATTACTAAAATTATTTGTAATTTTATCTAAATCGTTTTTTAAAACAAATTGTTTGATTTCTTCATTAACATTATTAAGTAAGGTTTGTTTTTCATTAGCTAATTCAATATCATTTTCAATAAATGATATATCTTCAATATTAATATGATATTTATTAGTGATTTCTTTAATTGTGTCTTCGTTATTTTTAATTGTTTTAAGCGTGTTTTTATTATTCTTATCAAATTCTAATTTTTTGTCATTAATGTATTTAAAAACCTTAAGATTATCTATTAATTTATTATAATTATCGATATTAACTTCTTGATAAAAAATTAATGAAAGTAAAGCAACAATTTGATTATAAAAATTATTAATTAAATTATTTATTGTATCTAATTCATTTTGTTCTTTTTTGATAGATTCTTTGACTTTTTTATAGTTTGAATAATCATTATGAATTTGATTTATAATATCTAAAATATTTTTATTATTTTCACAATGATATTTTGACAATATTCCTTGTTGAATTTTTGCCGTGTTATTTTTAAATATAATCCTTTTAATTATAAATAAAGTTATAGCAATAATAGCTGAAATAGAAATTATAATAACACCTGTGATTAGATTAAAAATTGTTAAAACACCGCCAGAAATTATTCCTATAAGACATAAAATTATAAAGCCATAAAATATTATAGATAATTTCTTATTAGATGTTTTTTTATTATTTAATTTATTTAAATCATCATCAACTTCATTTTCGTGTCCATCAAAGCGATTAATAATTTCTTTATCGTTAGCGAAAATTTCATTTATTCTATTTTTAATAAATTGTTTCTTATCATCAAGTTTTTCTATTTCATTTTTAGCGTTACCAATTTGATTAATTGTGTCATCATTTATTAAAGAAATATTTTTAATATCTTTTTTTAATTCATCATATTTTTTAATGTAAGACTCATCTAATGTCAGTAAATGATTTTTTAATGCTTTGTTTTCATTAAGACATTTTTTTAATTTTGAAATATCTTCTTTTAATGGAAGATCATTTGGATATTTCTTTTTAATATTTAAAATATCGTCTTCATATTGTTTTTGTTTATTTAATAGATCTTGATATTGTTTTTTTAAGTTTTGTAAATTTTTTAAATCCTCTTTAATTTTTAATTTTTCTTGCAAATCTAATATTTTTTCATCGTATTTTTTATTATCTTCATAAAGTGTTGTAAGATTAGATTTAACAACTTCAATTTCATCAATTTCTTGTTGAAGGTTAGATATTTCATCTTTTAAAGAATTAATTTTGCCAGGATTAGATAAAGATTTTTTATTGGGCTTATATTCTTTTTTATATTCTTCTAATAATTCTTTAGCCTTAGAAATTGAATCGCTATTAACATTTTCATAACCGATTAAAACATTAGAAAGTTTACTAACAATAGAATCATTAGATGCAATTTTAATTTCATCAGAAGTTATAAATAATAACTTAAAAAATGATTCTTTATTGATACCGAAAAAATATTGACCTAAATCTGAATTTAATTGTGATAAATCAGAATCTAAATTTTCATTTTTATAAACTTTTAATTCATCTTTTAATTGTGAACTTTTATCAAAATATCGCACTATTTTATAATTTATATCATTATAAATAAAATCGATACTACCACCATAAGTGCCACCTTGAAAAGGATAATAATGTAAACGGTCATTAAATTTTGAATTAGCTTTGTTGTTATCTAAAGAATAAAACATTGCCGCAATAAAATTTACTAATGTCGTTTTGCCATATCCATTATCTTGCGTTATAGATGTTAAGGTATTGTTAAAATAATATTCAAAATTAGAAAATTTTCCAAAATTATTAATTTTAATTTTTATTATTTTCATAATCGATATTTATTACCTTCCAAAGCTTCTAAGATAAGTCTAATAACTGTGTTTTTATCATCGTTTGATATTTTTTGGTTATTGTTAACTTCTCTAATTATTTCTCCCCTAATTGATATATCTGCGTTATATTTATCAATATCAATTTTAATTTTGCTTTTATCCTTAATAGAGACATATAAAACATCATCTTTTAAATAACGTGCAACATCATCACAAACATCTTCAATAGGATTATTAATTTCTCCAATTAAATTAAAACGATAAATATTATTTTGATCTAATTTATAATCGTTTTTGATTTTAATTGAAATAGAATATGAATCATTTAAATTAGAAATATCGACATCATATTCATATATCATATCTTTTTCATCTTTAATGTATTCATGTTGTATTTTCTTTTTATTAATATCGATATCTAATAAAACAAATCCATGATCATTAGTCTCATCAAATCCTCTACCTAATAGACAACCAGGATAAACATAATATGTATTATTATCTAATTTATCTTCTTTATATCTATGAATGTGTCCTAAAGCGAGATAATTAATATTTTTATTTTCTAAAAATTTTAAAACGATACCATCTTTTTTTAAAGTCTTTGAAATATCACCATGAAGCATAACAATGTTAATATAATTACTATCCAGGGATAATAAAGAATAAATATTTTTGTAATTATCATTATCAAATTCAATTCCACTTATACAAACATTATCATAATAATATGATGTCCAATTATTGTTATTAAAGCATTTTAAATTATTAAGTTGTATATCATTAATTGTGTTTAAATCATGATTTCCTTTTAAATATATAAAATCTATGTCGCTATTATCTTTAATAACACTATAAAAGAAATCCTTGTCTTTCTTTTTAGGGTCATCATTATCAAAAACATCACCGCTTAATAAAATGATATGTATGTTGTTTTGTTTTGAAAATTTAATTACATCCAAAAATTTCTCTTTTAACAATTGTTGACGTTTTAAAGAAATATCTTTTGGAAAAGATTTAATTTCACTACCTAAATGAATATCGCTAAGATGAATAATTTTCATATTTTCATATTTATTTAATCATAAATATGATTGAATAACAATTTAAACAAATTAAAGTCGCAAAAATAGGACATTAAAAAGGATTTTTAATTATTTTTTTAAATCACTTTTTTTAAAATAAAAATAAGTATTTTTATGTTTACAAATTATTAATCATTGATTAATATATTTCGTTGTTATGACAATTTACCTACTTATTATTATTTATGTAATATTCATCTCATTAGGATTACCAGATTCAATTATTGGAAGTGTCTGGCCAAGTATTGCAAATAGTTTTAATATATCGCCTGATTGGCAAGGATTTGTCACTATAACAATATCTTTATGTACGATAATTTCTTCTTTTTTATCTTTAAAATTATTAAAATTTATTAAAGCAAAATATATAATCTTATTTTCAATTTTATTAACTAGTGTTGGTATATTATGTTTTGGTTATTCAAGTCAATTTTATTTATTAATTTTAAGTTGTATTCCTTTTGGTCTAGGAGCGGGTGCGATAGATACACTTCTTAATAACTATGTCGCATTACATTATAAAGCCATACACATGAATTTTTTACATGCTTTTTGGGGTGTTGGAACAATATGTTCGCCATTAATTTTAGCAACATTTTTAACTAACGATAATGATTCGTGGCGAAAAGGAATTATTATCTTATCTATAATTCAATCAATTATCTTTTTAATTGTTTTACTAAATATATGGGTTTGGAAAAAAGCTGAAAATGTCTTTAAAAGAAAAAATAGAGATGTTCAAGATATTGATGAAACTGTCCCATTAGGATTTTTTAAAACTTTTAAAATTAAAGGTGTTTTGTTTGCTATAATTGGATTTTTTTCTTATATAGCTTTAGAATCTTTAAGCGGTTTTTGGTTTTCTAGTTACGTTAGTTATGGATTAAAAGATAAATTAGTTGTTGATCCTAGCACTGTGGCAAATTGGACATCATTTTTCTATATAGGAATTACGTTAGGAAGATTTATTGGTGGTTTATTATCTATTAAAATAAATGATAAAACAAGAATAAGAATTGGTGAAATAACAATCCTATTAGGCATCATATTATTATTTACTACTTCTTTAAATGTCATTAATAACAAAGATTATTTAAATATTATTTTGCCTATATCAATATTATTGCTCGGATTAGGTTGTGGACCAATTTACCCCGCGATTATACATGACACTCCAAATCGATTTACATCAAAATTAAGCCAAAATGTCATGTCAGTTCAAATCGGCTATTCTTATATTGCTAATATTAGTATTGCCCCATTATTTGGTGTAATTGGTGAAGCAACAACATTTTTATTGCTTCCATATTTCTTATTTTTATTTTTGATATTAATTGTATTTGGTAACGAATTAGTGCAAATAAAAACAAAAGATAAATCTAAATTATTAAATTAAATTATAAGCGTCATATAAATAAATATCGTCAAATCCAAAATCCTTATATCCTTGTAGACATGTATTAAAATAAGTTTGACTTGGCCTTAAAATATCTCTAACTTCTTCGTTCATAATATAAACTAAAGCTTTGATGTCTTTATCATCTAATTTAACATCTAAATATTCTTTACGATAAAAAGTTGGATATCCTTCATATCTATCTAATGATTTTTCATCTTCTTCACTAATTTGAAAAATTCCAAGCGGAACTTCACTATTTTTATTCTTTTTGATAGTTAAATAATATCTAAATTCAAGTTGATATCCTTTTAATAAAAAAGTTCCAACCTTTATAGCATTTGGACATCTTCTTTTCATTTGATTTAAATTTAAATTTGAACCATACGCTAAATAATACTTAGTCATGAAATCTCCTTTGCATTTAATTTTTGATACCAATTTAAAGCATCTTTTTCTAAATTTTTAACAAATTCTTCTTTCCCTAGACAATATCCATCAATATCATATGGATATTTATTTGCTAAAAATTGTTTTAATTTACCATATTCATAAGCAACATTTTGATGTGAAATTAAATAATCTCTAACTGCAAGATGACGAATTAAATTATATTTATCATCTTTTTGAAAAATGTGGATTTGATGAGTTCTTTCATCTCATCCTTTTCTTAAATATCTTCTTCCTTTAATTCCAAATTCAAATAAATATTCATAGCCAATATCTTCAAATTGTTTTTTTAATTTATCAACATCATCTAAATTTATAACACTTATCATTATATCAATTATTGGTTTTGACTTAAGATTGGGTATGGCAGTAGAACCGATATGATATATATTAACTAAATTGTCTTTTAAAATTGGAATTATTAATTCTTTTTCTTTTTCATACATAAAAGGATAATTTTTGTTATATTCTTTGACTACAATGTGTTGAGGCATTTTAATTCCTCCTATTTATGAATGTAAAGTCTAGTATCTTTTAAAGTAATTTCATCTTTTACAAGGCAACAAAATTTCCAACCATATTGTTCATAAAATCCAACATGATCAGTTACTAAATACATAGGTGAAATTGATTGACTTTTTAAATAATTAATAGTCAATTTTAATAGTTCTTTCGCTATTTTATTATTTCTATATTCTTTTTCAACATATAAGGCACATAAATTAGGCTTTAAATCTTTTCGATTATGAAAATCATTATCTATAACACCAAGACCACCGACAATATTTTTATTATCTAGACATAAATACCAACAATATTTACTTTTGCCATATATAAAATCATCAATACATTCTAAATAAGCTTTTTCATCGACACCCCATTTATTGCTAAACCATTTAGCGGCATCGTATTTTAAATTTGGTTCATCTTTTAAAGAAACAAATTTTAAATTTTTAAATATAGATTCTTTTTTTGCGGTGATAATTGTATAGCTAGATGCATTAATTACAATTTTAATATTATCGATATAACAATAAAAATTTTTACCTTGTCTTTTTATTAAACAATTTTGTTTTAAAATTTTATCAATACAATATTTATTAATATCAATACAATCAATATTTAAATTGTTTTTTAATCGATTGATTCCTAATTTTGTTGTATGAATTTTATTAATATTATCAAGTAAAATTTGTTTTGCTTCCATCATTTATATTTTAAATTATATGTAATTTTTCATCAATTAACTTTTCTTTAATAAAAGAAAAATATGATAAAATATAAACGGTCAATAATTATGGATTTTATCATAAGAAAATATAATCAATTAGATTGTAATGAAATAGTTAATCTTTTTTATAATACAGTTCATATCATAAATAAAAAAGACTATAGTAAAGAACAATTAGATGCTTGGGCAAATAAACCATTTGATTTAGATAGATGGAACAATATATTAACTAATCATCACACACTTGTAGCCGTTAAAGATAATATTATTGTTGGATTTGGTGATATAGATAACACTGGCTATCTTGATCATTTATATGTTCATTATGATTATCAAGGTCAAGGTATCGCAACAAAAATATGTGGCCAATTAGAAAATTATTCTGATAATGATATCTTAGTTCACGCTTCAATTAGCGCAAAAGAATTTTTTATTAAAAGAGGCTATAAAATAATTAAAGAACAGCAAGTAAAAAGAAATAATATCTTCCTTACTAATTTTGTTATGATAAAACAAAGAAATTATAAAGTTTAATACTCACTTAATTGACAATCAATAGTTAAATTATCTTGATATATTTCAACCAAAGAAATTCCACGTTCTGAATTAACTATAAATGAATAAGCTGAATTGACTTCTTTTGGTTCAATTGCAATCCAAATTCGATCAGTAGTGGTTTCACCTTGCACAAAAACATAAGCACTATAAATGTGGTCTACTGCGAATTTAACATTTTCCATTTTAATTTGAGAATATGTATCATTAATTTCAATTGGTACTCCAACTTGACTATCCGCACTATAACCATATATTTCTTCAATAGGTGCATCGTCAACTAAATAAAAATTAATAAAATCAATATTACTAAAATTAGAATCTATAATCGAATCAAGATTAGTTAAATCTAGATTAAGATTTAAATTATATGTATCAACTTCAATTGTTCCAAATTGTTTGATGATAACATCTACACATATTATTGTGTTTCTACTAATTGAGCTAGAACCATTGCTAGGATGAACTTGAATTTTTAATCTTGATTGACCAGGATTAACTTTGTTTCGATCAATATTTACATCTATTGCGTAAATATCATTGTTACTACTAGAGCCAAAAATATCAGTATTTTTAACTATGCCTAAACTAACTGAATCAGAAGGTAAAACAGATTCATCTTGTATAGTAATTTTTGTTTCTCTATCTAATAAAGCGCTACAAAAATCCCAACTATTATCAGTCATAAGTCTAATTGTAGCTTCAGGTGGATTTAAATCTCCTTCTTTAGTGTTTGCAAAAGTAAAACTTTTATCACTAGCGGATAAACCATTATCACTTGTAACTATATTAAAATCTTCCATCGAAGTTGCTGATTCAGAAGTTGTAGTTGATGTAGTAAAAGAAGATGAAGTTTGGCTTGAAGTTGATGTGGTTTGGCACGAAACAAGCGCCATAACTGTTAAAATTAAAGGAATAAATTTTTTAATTGTTTTCATAATAAAACCTACCTAAAAATATGATATATGATTTTATTTTTCTTTTAAAGACATATCATAAAAATAGGTAGGATTTGTAGGCTTTTTAATTTAAATTGATTAAAAATTACCGTGACTTAATTTATTATATTCCTCATCATTTACAGGTTCTAACCATTCATTAGAAGCGTTTTCTCCAGGCACTTCAATAGAAAGATGAGAGAACCAACTATCTTTACTAGCGCCATGCCAATGTTTAACACCTGGCTCAATATAGACGACATCACCAGGCATAAGTTTTCTAGCCTTTTTATCTTGCTCTTGATAATATCCTTCACCATCGGTACAAAGTAATATTTGCCCTCCACCTTTACTAGCGTGATGTATATGCCAATTATTTCTACATCCAGGTTCAAATGTAACATTAGCGATATTTAATCCTTTGTTAGTGAGTGGATTTAAATATGATTGTCCAACAAAATATTTTGCATAGGTATCATTTGGTTTTCCTAAGCCAAACATAGGTTCGTTACTTATTTTTTCATCTTGATATACATCCTTAACTAAAGGAAATATAGCCCACGCATTAGGCCAGCCAACATAAAAAGCAATATGAGTAATAATTTCAATCATTTCAACTTTACTAATACCATGGTTTTTAGCGTTTATAAGATGATATTTTAATGAATTATCTGTTATACCTTTACTAATTAACGCAACAACTGTAATCATGCATCGATCTCTTAAAGATAATTTATCTACTCTAGACCATACTTCACCAAATAATACATCATCATTTAATTCAGCAAATTTACTCGCTAAATCCCCTAATGCTTTTCTTCCTGCTGTTTGTTTCATATATGGTCTCCTTTTTATTTTTGACCTTCCACATCTGGATGCCATGTTTCATAATATTTTAAAGCTTGCTCATCTCTAACATAAAAAGGTTTATCTTTTGCTAAAGATTTAATTAAAATCATTTCTTCATTTGTTAAAGTAAAATCAAAAATATTGATATTATCTATTATGTGAGATTTAGTTTTTGATCCAGGAATGACAACATAATTTTTTTGTGTATGCCATCTTAACACTATCTGCGCGGGTGATTTATGATATTTAATCGCTAGTTGTTTAATTATTGGCTCTTCTAAAATAGAATGATTACCTCTACCACCTAAAGGAAACCAAGATTGTAAAACAATATTTTCTTTTTTTAAGAAATCATTTAATTCATCCTGTGGATAATAAGGATGTGCTTCTACTTGAATAAGTGCAGGTTTAATTTCACAATTATTTAAAATTGTTTTAATTTCATCAATATTAAAATTAGAAATTCCAATTGCTTTTAATTTTCCTTCTTTATAAGCTTTTTCAAGCAAACGATAACCACTTAAAATATCCCCTGCTGGTTGATGTAAAATCATTAAATCAATATAATCTACATCTAAACGTTTTAATGTTTTATTAATTGCTTTATCATCTTTATAAAAACAAGGCCATAATTTTGTTTCTAAAAATATATTATCGCGTGGTAAGCCTGATTTTTTAATAGCTCTTCCAACTGCTTTTTCATTAACATAAGCATTGGCAGTATCAATTAATTCATAACCATTATTAAGCGCGATAAATACAGCGTTTTCTGCTTCATCTGGACTTAATAAATAAGTGCCTAATCCCATAATTGGCATTTTTACACCATTATTTAATGTAATATAATCCATAAATTACCTCCATTTTAGTTAACTAAAGTTAATTTTGGTTTAGTTACTAACCTTAACTTATTAACGTATTTATCATACAATCTAGAGTTAACTTTATGTCAAGATAATATTAAAATTTATAGCAAAAAACGTATTGTCTAAATTACTATGATTATTTGTTTAAATATTAGTTATTAAAATGATTTAAAATATTTTATTTTTCCATCCAATTTATTAATTCATCAACACTATAAATATTAGCACCATAGACATCTTTTAAATATTTGATGCCATAATTATAATCTTCTTCTGTAAAAGAATCTGTACAATCTTTACAAACATTTACTTCGTATCCTAATTGATAAGCATCAGCGGATGTATGTCTAACGCACATATGAGTATGTAAGCCTGTTAAAATTACACTATTAACGCCTAATTCTTTTAATAATAAATCTAAATCAGTATGGAAAAATCCACTATAACGTCTTTTTGGTACAACATAATCACCTTCTTGTAATTCTAATTCAGGAATTACTTCTGCTCCTTTTGTACCCGCAATAGCGTGATCACCCCATAATTTTAATTCGTGATCAATTCCTTTAATGTGAGCGTCATTTGAAAAAATGACGGGAATATGATGTTTTCTTGCAGCGTCTAATAAACGTTTTGTTGGCTCAATAATACCTAATGCTCTTTGGCAAGTTAAAGCACCTGTAACAAAATCATTAAGAATATCAACTACAATAATACCAGTATGTTTTTTATCCATATTTTTTCTCTCCTTTTGATTAAACAAAATTATATCAAAACATTTTTGCTATTTTAACAAATTATTTATTATAATTTGAAAAGCTCTTTATCAATTTTGTTTTATATAAGGATTTCTTAATTAATTACTAAGCGTTGTCCTATTTTATAAAAGCAAGCTATGTTTAATATCTAAGTAGTAAATTCAAGCGTTATTTTTAAATTCTTATTTTCTTTTACTTACTAGAAGAATTTATCTCAAATTATTAACTTTATCAATAATGAAATCTTTAACTTCTTCAAGAGTTAATTCTAATGTAGAATTATCATTTCGATTCTTAAGTTCAACAATATTTTCTGAAGCTTTTCTACCTACAATAACAATATAAGGTATTCCTATTAGTTCCCAATCTTTCATTTTGAAGCCAATTTTCATCTTTCGATCATCTAATACAGTTTCAACTTTAGAATTAAGCATATCATATAATTGGTTGCTGACCTTATGTTGTATTTCATCATCATAGTTAACCGGAACGATAACAATATGATATGGTGCAGTTTCTAAAGGAAAAATTATTCCATATTCATCATGATGCTGTTCAATAATAGCTTGGAAAGTTCTTGTCACTCCTATTCCATAACATCCCATCACCATTGGTAAAGTCTTTCCTTGTTCGTTAAGAAAAGTACAATTCATCGCTGAAGAGTATTTAGTGCCTAATTTAAATACTTGACCTACCTCAATTCCACGTTCACTTTTTAAAGGTTTACCACATATTGGGCAAAGATCCCCTTCTTTTGCTTTTTTATAATCTCCAACTATTCCATCAAAATCTTTTTTATAATTAACATTAATGAAGTGATAGTCTTTTTTATTCGCACCGACAACAAAATTAGTCATTTTAGTTACTTCTTCATCAATAAATATTTTGCATTTAGTAAAATTAATTGGCCCAATAAATCCTGCTATAGAACCTAAAGATGATATTTCTTCATCACTAGCTAAACGAATAAATACCTCTGAAGAGTTTAATGCGTTAGCGACCTTAATCTCATTAACTTCATAATCTCCCCTAACAAGGAACATGCCATATTGATTATTATCCTCTGCATAATAAATCATGCTTTTAACAATCTTATAAAGAGGTAAATTAAGAAATTCACTAATTTCTTCAATAGAATGTTTATTAATAGTTAATACTTCTTCTTTATCTTTTAAGTCTTCTTTTTTATAAGTTGGTGCATGAGAATACGCTTTTTCTTCATCAGCAGCGTAACTACAATTTTCACAATAAATAATATTTGATTCTCCAACATCGCTTAAAGCCATAAACTGATGGGAAGCATTACCCCCAATCGCACCAGTATCAGCTAGAACTGTTTTAAAATTTAAACTTAATCGAGTAAAAATTTTAGAATAGGTATCATACATAATCTTATATGATTCATCCAATCCTTTTTCATCAACATCAAAAGAATAAGCATCTTTCATGATGAACTCTCTACCTCTCATAAGACCAAATCTAGGTCTTATCTCGTCACGATATTTAGTTTGTATTTGATAGATATTTAATGGTAATTGTTTATAGGATTTAATAGTATTTCGAACTAAATCAGTAAATATTTCTTCATGAGTAGGACCTAAACAATATTCATGATCATGTCGATCTTTAAATCTAAATAATTCAGGACCATATTTATTCCATCTACCTGATTCTAACCAAAGTTCTTTTGGTTGCATGGCAGAAGATAAAATTTCTAAGGCTCCTGAACGATCCATCTCCTCTTTGATAATCTTTTCTACTTTATGTACGCTACGTAATCCTAGAGGCAAAAAATTATAGACTCCTGAGACCAATTTTCTAATTAATCCCGCGCGTAACATTAAAATATGGGAGTCAATAATTGCTTCTTGTGGAGCTTCTTTTAATGTTGGTATAATCATCTTACTAGCTTTCATAGGTATTTCTCTTTTCTATAATTATAGAAAAACAAGTAATAAAAATAAAGAATAAGTATCTTAAAAAGATGGGATAAAAGTAGATTAAAATTTTTGTATTATAAAAACTTCTAATTTAAAAAATGCGTTATAAAACTTTACTGATAATGACACACTATATTTATACATTAGTTGTACAAAATTAAAAAGGCCAATTTCTCGGACAAATATCGCTATTTTGACACCCTTTAATTGTATCAAAATGTTAGTTATAAGATGTCTCTGTGTTATCGCTTTAATACAATATAATACTCTTGTTAAAAGATATCCCTTAAAAAGTATTGGTTTTATAAATTAATCTAAAAACTTAGAAATTTTATACAGAAGTGTTTTGTCAGTTATTTTCTTATCATCTATTTTAATATTTAATTTATGCCTTTCTAACAAAAATATTTTTGATTGACTTTCAACAAAATCATAAAAGATTTTTTGAAAAGAAGGATATTCATCATTGCTTCCAAATATAAGAATAATTTTCGTTTTTGATTTTATGTTCATATAATTTTCTTCTTTTTTGTTAAAATAAGCCTGACTTCTTTCTGAAAACTTATAAAACAAAGAAGGAGCATTAGAACAATACATAGGGATGATAAGAATAACTTCTTTAGATTTATTAAGCATTTCAAAAAATATAAAGTTATCATCATTTTCATAAGGGCACTTATTATAAAAACATTCATATTGACATAGAGAACAATTGTGTATGTTCAAATTTCGATAAAAAAATATTTGATCGCCTTCTTTTTTAAAATTATTAGCGACAAAATCCGATATCCCGCCAACTCTTCCGCTAAATGAAACAAATATTTTATTAATATTTTCTTTAGGTTCTATTTTATTGTTATCATCGCCAAAAAGTTCTCCTGCTGATAACTCATATTCTTTGATCAGGACAAGGATTTTTTGATATGACATCTTTTCAACACCCGATTCGATTTTATTAATCGTAGATTTATGAGCATAACCTAAAGAATCAGCGAACTGCTGTTGAGTTAAGCCTCTATCCTTTCTTATTTTTTTTATTCTTTTGCCAAAATCATTCATCTTTAATGATATCCTTAATATTGAATTGATTACATTTTATTACGCTTGATGTTTTATGGCCTATCGAATTTAATGAAGTTCCCATAAGATATATTTCATTATCAATAATTAAAAATCGGTCGTGGTACGTTTTATCTTCCTTAATAACGATAGGTCCATATTCTTTTTCAAATCTATTTATAATTTCCTTAGATATTCTGTTAGCTTTGCGACAAATCACTACTTTTTTAATACCTTTTTTTGATCCAATTAAAAAGTCAAAAAGAGAGTCGTCAGCATAACCATCTATGATTATTACTGATTCTATTGCTTTTTTAATCAAATCATTAATAAAAGAAAATCCATCAAAAGAATCGCCTTCATAAATAATGATAGAATCTAAAACGTTCCTGTTTACTATCCCCTTAATATCTTCGACGTCCTTTTTTAAATGGTTGACATCGTTAATAAGTTGAATATAGTTTTCATTAGTAACTATAGCTCTGTCTGATGATAATGAATAGCCCTTAATTAGATAATTTCTTAAAACTGCTGTTGCCCATCTTCTAAATAAAATTCCTCTTTTCGATTTGACACGATAGCCGACAGCAAGTATAACATCAAGATTATATAATTTTGCAGGTCTATGATTAGTTATGTCGGAATTTCCGACGGAAGTCATTTCAGATAGTTCTCCTTCGGAAAAAATATTGTTAATATGTTCAGTAATTGTCGAACGAGATTTTTCAAAAAGTTTAGCAATCTGGTCTTGAGTTAACCAAATTGTGTTTTGTTGAGGCGAGATATTAACATCCAATTCAAAATCACCGTCTACAAACTTAATTATTTCATACTTTGCCATATAAATAATTTAACATAAATTAATAAATAAAAGTAGTTTTTTAAGAAACTTTTTTCATTAAGCGTGAAAACTATTGAAATTAGTATAATTTAATGTTTTAAGGTTTTAATAGCTTCAAAAGGCATTTCTTGTACTAAAATCATGATTTCTGTGGGCTATTTTTTTCTAGTAAGAGTATCGTTTTTTTTAGTAGAAACAAAATTTTAAGAATTTATCAGTTCAAACCTAAACTTATGAACTAGCAAAACGAAATTTATAAAAAAGCCCGATTTCTCGGACAAATATCATTAATTTTGAAACCATTAATTTTATCAAAATGTTAGTTATAAGATGTCTTTAAAATACCAACATAATACCGCCAAAATGTCTGGAAATCTTACGCTGATACCAACATAATACCATTTTTTGAGCAAGAATGGCTATTTTTTATGGCTTATGAAGAATGTACCACCTCTATATTTATTACCGTCAGCACTTACTTCATATTTATCGTGAAGGAAAGTATTAACTAATCCAAGGATTAAATATCTATTAACTGCCATGCCCGCAAGCTCTTTAAAGAAGAATTTATTCACTATTTCTTCTTCAATGTTTAAAGAATTCTTTTGTTCTAATAGCATTTCGATGATGACATCTAATCTAATGAGTTCTTTTTCAGTTACTGTGATGGTTTCTTTTCTCACGATCGTGTCAACATCAACAGCAACAAACTCATTCCATTTATTCTTAATAATATCGAAAACAGTTATGTACTCATCAGGTGAATGACCAGTTTTTGTATCAATATATTTTCTCATCTTCATGAGTTTGACAGTGTTTCTTTGAGCTAAATAACCGTCCACCATTTCATTACTGGATTCAAATACTGCGTCTTTGCTTCCTAACATTGGTCTCTTAAATTTGTAATCATTTGCAAATAAAATTTGCATAACACTAAACAAATCGTAAGAATACTTCATTCCACAGGCAGTAATGAAATCATGCATTTGGATATTTACCAAATTGAATAGTTCGTCCGCAGAGCAATACTCCATGTGATATTGGTTAATTAAGTAATCCGCTAATTGTTTAAGCTTATCTTTATCACTTTCGCTGATATTTAAGCAACTAACATTAATGTAACCCTGCATCCAGTAATACGCCATATTACCAACTTCATAAAGAACTGCCATAAAGACGCTTTGAGCAACACCTTTGAATTCCTTAGTAAAGTCTTCGTAAGTAAAGATGCTGGTTCTTGATGCAACCCAAGAATTCATGCTGTCTCTTAATGTTTGGTTGATTTCTATTGGCATGACATAGTCTCTTTTGCCTTTAAATAATTCGCCGAAGTAAATAGACATAGCGCCTTGGAGAGCATACTTATTATCAATTCCTAAAACATTAAGCTCATCTTTAAATGTTTCAAATAAATTTGAATACGCCAAAGGTCTATTCTTTTCTTTTAAATAAGCGATTATCTTTTCAACTAACTCGATTGGTAAATCATGAGCTTTCGTATAATGAACATAGGTTCCTCTGTCAATCATTCTTGCGTGTGCTCTTTCAACGATTGCTTGAACAGTGTGGGGGTTTGACATGTCGATTTCACTAAGATCAAACATTATCTCTCCAAATTCTTCGAGAGCATATTCGTTTGCCTTCTTAATATGTTCTTCATCTGAGAAATGGAAACCATCATCAAAATAATTCTCTAAAACGAATTCAAGTTCGAATGCTTTTGAGAGCCGGAAGCCATCTTTAACGTAAGTAAATTCTTTTTCTTTATAATTTGAAGAAATGTAATTTTTAATTACAACTTCATCAAATCCATAGTCTCTTAACGATTCTAAGCATGCATTAATTTTGTCATTTAAATCAGTTTTCTTGAAGTAATTTCCTAAGACTACATCAACCATTCTTTGGAAGAATAAATATACTCTTTCTGATTCCACTACTGAATCAATATTTTTATAATATTTTGCTTCTCCAGCAAATTTTATAGATTGTATTAGATTTCTAAAACAATCATAGTTTTGTCCCAATTGATCTTTTAAATATCCTAAAGGGAAAATGCTAGAAACTTTTGGAAAAACAAATATGAGATTCTTTTTCTCGGAACTAAAGTTATTTAAATAAAACTCGTTGAACTTTTCGATCTGTTTAGCTTCTATTTGCCTTATTCTTTCACGAGTGACACCATAGTCTTCGCCGATTTTTTCTAACGTCTCTTTCTCTCTTCTTGATAAGATAGCGAAATCATCTTTATCCAAAGTTGATAAATAGTTATTTAGTAATTGAGGAATGACGTTCTCTGATTCATCAGAGAAATAATTCAAAACGTTAATTAAAATATTAATATCACTGCCAACATAGTAGAACAATTCACTAATAGAAATCGAATTAAGCTGTTCTAATTCATAGATTTCGAATCGAGGATCAAAAGTGGTAATAGATAATGATCTAATAGTTCTAACGCATTTTTCTCTATTTTCTGGTCTAACGTTACGAATCATTTCGTCCAACAATTCGCCATAGATAAGCAAATCATAAAATTCCTTTGCTATTTCTTCTGGAGACATTTTGGATTGATTTAATAAGCACTCTCTTGCGATTACAAAGTCGAAGATGTTTTGATCTATTCCGCAATTTATTGTTTGGTTTCTAAAGCAAACTTCTTTAACCATTGGTAATCTGATGTCTATTAATCTAAACAAAAGATCATCAGAGATTTCATTTAAATCTTCAAACCCAAGAATATTTTTAATAATGCGTAAACCGTTTCTTAATGAATCCGTAAAAGGATAACCGCTTGAAAGAGTCATGTTTTGGTACTCAGGTTTTTTAATGGAAACAATTTTTTTAAGAGGAGCTAATTCAAATGTTTCATCGATGAATAAGTCGTATGATTCTCTATAGCCAGCGTTTGTGCCGAAAACATCTTTGACATTTTTAAATATGCTGGCTGCTTTTTCTCCGCTATAAAGAGAAACAAAAGCGGCTAGATATCTTTTAGGGACAAATAATTGTCTTGCTAACTTAATAGAGTTATTCAAATAGTAGTCTTTAATATTAATCATATGAACGGTCCTCTTTCTAATTTTATATTATAATGTTTATTTTTTCTTATTTTTTAATGTTGTGAGCTTTATAAAAATCTTCAGTTAATTCGTATCCAAGCCAGTTAACCATTAATTCATAGTCTTCTAAACTACATTTATTGGTGGCAAATGTTTCGTAAAGAATTCTCATAATTTTATCATTATCTAATCCTTGCTTATGCATTTGTTCCACCATCAAATCAAATTCTTTTTTTGTCATATTAAGTCTCCTTTTCAATAAGATTTTTGTATCTTTTAAGCCATCTTAATAAATAGCCATTTTCAATCATCGCAGCCATATGACCATCACAGAATCTTTCCCCTCTAATAAAGTAAGTCAACGCTGCTCTAACTTCGATCAAAGTGTATTTAGATGCACATTTTTTCTGTTTTTTGATGTTATTAATAACATAGACATAGTTTTTTATAGGCAGAAACAATGACTCCACTTCATAAATCCATCTTGGATAATTAAGATATGCTGCTCCTATTTCGCAAGGTCCTAATTCTTTTGTATTGCGTGCCATTTCAATTTTTGGTTTGCTTTTGAGAATAGTAATTATTTCATCAAACTTAGTCATTGTTTCTTTTTTCATAATCACACCATCTATTTGATTTTGAATATAATTGTTACGTTGTCGGTCTTATCTATATCATTTGGTTCAATATCGATATCGTAAGCACCATTAACATCAGGAGTAGATTTGCACATCATTACTTTATCGTGAAGGCTATAAGGTCTTGTCCTGAATTCAACATCAATCCAATTATAATTTATTTCTAATATTTCTTCCAGGACCACACCGGACGCATTTGCAATAACTTCTGCTTTTTTCTTTGCGTCAGCAATTGCGTTACCTAATAGTTCGTTTTTGATAGACTCAGTGTCTTCTATACTGTAATAGATACTAAATTCAGGATTTACATCTAGTTGACCTAATTGATATAGAACTTTTCCAAGCGTTTTATTATCAATTGGAAATTTAAATCTGAGAGATTGACGATATTGATATCCATCAAATCTAGATTTATAGTTACCTTTTTCATCGCGATAAGATTCATAATGAGTATTAATGTCAAAGTTGATTGTTTTTAACGAATCTCTACTTAAACCCGCTCTTACTAAAGCATCTTTTACAATGGCGACATCTTCAGCAGAGGATTTTAATGCCGCATCATAAGTCGGCAGGACATTATCAAAGTTAAGATTGATGATTGTTGTATTAGGCTTTACAGAAATTCTTCCAGTTCCTGTGACTCTTATAGTTCTTTCCATTATTGTTTGTTCTCCAGTTTTTCGAACTTTTCTTTCATAGTTGGGTTACCTTTTGTAAGCTTTCTAACTTCCAAATTTGGTAATTGATTTTTTGCTTTTTCAATCCAGCCTGCTGCTGTTTTGAATTCTTTTCTAAATTTTTCAACTTTGGTGACGATATCATCACACATTTTATCCACTTCGCTATAGATAGCGCCTGCTTTTTCATAGTCGTTGTTAATTTTCTCAGCAACCGCCTTGACAGCGGATTCAAAATTGGTGATATCAACATTTTCTCTTTGATATGCAATAACTTGTTGTTTGTAGGCAAGATTGTTTAGTGCCATGCTTCTTAATAAGCCAATAATAGCCAAGAAGTTTTGTGGTCTCACAACAAACATTTTTTGATAGCGGTAGGAAACATCTACGATTCCACTATTATAAAGTTTGCTATCTTCCTCTAATGTTGTAACCAAGACAGCATACTCACATTTTTTCGAAGTTCTGTTTTTGTCCAATTTATCGAAGAAATGTTCATTCTTGTGTTTTGTCTTTGTAGTGTCTTTTTGGTTCTTCATCTCGAACATGATTGACACAATTTCAGTTCCATCTTCGGCATAATCTCTAAAAATAAAGTCACCTTTACCTTCTTCATCAACATCATTATCTTTTTCAAAGTAAGCACGTGGATACGCCACTGCCCTAATTTCGTCAAACGCATCATGGCAATATTGTTCTAAAGACTCGCCTAGATCTTTAGTAGAATCGCCCATTCTGAAGTTCTTATATTTTTCTATTTCTTCATCTTTAGCTTTGAGCATGAATTCATACTTCTCTTTTAGTTGTTGAACAGATAATTCGCTATCTTTTTGGCTCGATACAACATCGCCTTTTAATTTTGCGATTTCTTGTTCTTTTTTGCTTAGCTCTGCTCTAGCAGATTCTAAAGCTCTACTAACTGCTAATTCAATATCTTTATCAGCACCTATTAATTTTTCTTCTAATATAGCGATTGTTTTTTTAAGATTTGCAACAACCCCATCTTGGGTTGACTTTTGTTTGTTGATTTCTAATTCATATTCAGCCTTATATTTAGCTTCGATTTGTTGAATTTGAACATTAAGTCTCTTTTCAATTTCTTCTTTTTCAATTTCGCTCAATAAAGCATCGTAACTGCTCTTATCTAATTTAATGATTTCGCCACATTTAGGGCATTTAATTTCCGCCATTTTCTTTTCCTCCTTAGCGTTTTAATATTTGATCTATGGCATATTTCATCGTGTAATGATCTAGTTCACCATTGAAGTATTTATCTAACACTTCTTTAAAGCATTTATCTCTTGTCAGTAAATAGAAGAGAGTCATGCATGATTTCAATTTTTTATCATCAGGTGTGCCTAAGATTTTTTTGATGTCTCTCTCAGGGAGATTGATTAAGATTTCACATAGTTTTACTAGCCTTGGACAAAGAACCTCATCGTTGTAATATAGGCTGGCATCTTTAAATCCGCATAAGCCGTAATACTCGCTCATCTCTGATTCACCTAATCCTTTTATTTGTGGGAACATGTACCACATCCAATGTGATTCTTTTTTACCGTTTTTTAATTCCTGAACTGCTTTATCAAATGTTTTCTCTTGAGCTTTTCTAAATCTATTCATTTTTACTGAATTTCCATATTGATAGACATAATGTCTATAGAATCTATCAACAGTTTTAATCATGTCTGCATTAATATAATCTCTTGCTCTTACAAGGATTCTTTCAGGGATTCCCCAATAAGCTTCTGCGATTGCACCACTTATTGCAGATGTTGTATCACAATCACCCCCGATACTTATTGTTTTTCTAATACAATCTTCGAAATTTGAACTGATTAGGAAGCAATAAATTGCTTGTGGAACTGTGCCTTGGCATGTTTCGTTGAATGTAAATGTTTTAACGAGGTCTGAATAATTCATTGATTCAATTTCCGGATATTGTGATATAGCATATTTTCTGATCTCATCTTTTGATGAATTATGAATTGCCATGAATATGCATGTTGCTACTACCAACGCCCCTTTTAAACCTTCTGGATGATTATGAGTAATACCTGTAGCTATGTCTGATAACTCTTTTAATTCTTTTAAATCTTTAGCCGCCCAAGCAATTGATGATATTCTCATAGCCGCACCATTACCGTAACTACCGTATGGCTGAGGATTGTGTGATCTCATCCATTGGTAGAATCTAACTCCATATCCAGCGTTAGGGTATTTTTTAACCCAAGTATGAAGATATTCAGTAGCGCTATCGCTTGTTCTTTTGCTGGCATTTAATAGCCAATCCATAAAAGCAATCGTACAAACAGTGTCATCGCTAAATTCACTGTCTTTGTCAAATAGTTGGAATTCTGTCGTTTTGATGTTGTTAAATTCAAATCTTGAACCAACGACATCACCAATAATTGCACCAAACATTAATAATACCCCCTAAAAAATGTCTATTTCTTTTAATGTGAAGGTTCTAGTGAATAATTCTCGTGAAGCTAACGACAAGTATAGAGCTAATAGGCGATAATGTAGTACTAACTTTTTTTCTTCTTCATCAGTAAGTTCATTATTATCGTAATATTGTTCAATATCTTCGATTTGGGATAATGTATCTTCGATTTCAATCCTTAGTTTGTTAGCGCTCATAGACGAGAATTTCCATTTTAATTTTCCATTATTACTGTTTTTAAGCGGCTTATAATCTTCTGCTAATTTTTTTAACATTTCGTTAAGGACATAATTAGACATCGCATGGTATTCTTCCTCTGTGACTTCGCCATCATCATATGCATTGCATAGCGATAGAAGCATATCTCTATTAACGCAATCATACATGAAGTAATCACCATCATATGTTTCACGATACTTCCTATAGATCTCTTCAAATTTCTTTTTAATTTCTTCTTTAATCATTTTTTCACCTTCTTTCATTTGAGAGGACTGATCCTCCTCATATATTTCGCCGTCATCTTTTGTCAATTTTGACACTGGCGCTCTCTAACCTTAGCGACCTTTTGCAGTTTTTGGTTGTTCTGCCTTTATCTAAGTGCATCATGTAACCAAAACCACCATGATTTTGTACTTAAATTATTTTTAAAGCCTCTTTCTTGATTAGTTTTATATTACCACTATCACCTGTCCTTTCATGCATTTTTTTGTATTGTTGAGTTTTGAAGAGTTTTTTCTTCGCTCTTCTATAGTATTTTATTTGTTTATCTTTTCTTAGGTCCTCAGTGGACGTACTTCCCTTTCCGTATTGGAGACACCCAAGATAGAAAGAGAAAGGAGTAAGTTATAAGATAAGAAAGGAGATAAATATAACAATGGGCTGGGTGTCTCCGTCTTGGAACACCAATATCTTATAATGAAAAAAACCTGAATACTCAGGTCCAGGTTGGAAGTACTTAATTATTTCTTTACCAATTTACTTCTATAGCGTCTTCTTCATCTAAATAATCGAAGATTTGAGGTAATTTATGTTTTAAACAAAATCCATTGATTTTGTATGTGTCATCTTCATCATTAACGTATTTTTTCTTTACAATTAATTCTTGATAAAAACGATCAATATCTCCAACAGGTGAGAACACTTTTCCACAGAACAATAAGAAATCATCTGCTTCTTTCTTAGTCATATGTAATGCGAGAATATATCTCATTAATACAGGAAGACTAATTGTTGTTCTTTTTTCTTCTTTGCCATGTTTAGCTTTCAATGATGTTGAATCGTTACTCCCACTTAAAACTTTATTAACGTGCCTACGAATTTCTGCTTGATCAGATGAATTGCTAAATCTCGTTTCAATATAGGTTTCAATATAGAAAGCAACTGATTTTTCGGCTAATTTTGTCATGTCAAATGATACAGGTCTAATTCCACCATCAAGAAGTGCTTCTTTTAAATTAAGGAAACTGAATCTTGTTTTCCCTGATGGCGTACCATTAACTTGAGATTCTCTTCTTCTATAATAAGAGCGATACTCTTCTCGATATTGAATTTCTTGTATTTCACCACTTGAATACTCTTCAAAGAAAGGCATATCAAAGCTTTCTAGGCGTTCAAAAGAATAATTATCATATTCGAATTCTCTAATTTTTAACTTGTCGTTTTCTTTGAAGAATTTCTCAATTTCTTTATCAACAGATTTTTTATCATATTTATCATTAAAATCATCGACACTTACTACAGGCATGCACAATGTGATCTGCATTTCCTTATGTAGTTTTGAAAATGTGTTCATCAATTTAACAACCATACGTAAAACATATGCATGAGGATAGCCATTAGCGCCGGTTCCCATGATAGGCACTGCTAATTTATACCACTTTTTCTTGTAAGCTGTAACTAATGCTAATTTGTAAGCAAATTCAAGCGCAAAAAGTTGATCGTCACGAGAAAAGAAAGGTGTGCAGATATGAATGATATTTTTAGCAGGTAGTTTAAAACCACTTGTTAAAAACATATGGCCAGGTTTGGCTTTTGGTTCTTGTTCAGCAATTAGCTGTTTTAGTTTTGTTGGTTCACCTTTTTTGACAATACTATGACAAATGCCACCATAAACATTTATGTTTTCTCTAATTCCTAATGAATTAACAATTGCGTCACCTTTAAAATTTGTAATATCTAGCGGTCTAATCTCAAATGACATAAATTAATCCTCTACTGTTTATTATACCAATTTATAGTTAACTATGCTTCTAAAAATCGATAATGAT
The DNA here is from genome assembly GCA_944358865.1 of uncultured Bacilli bacterium. Classification (GTDB taxonomy): domain Bacteria; phylum Bacillota_I; class Bacilli_A; order RFN20; family CAG-826; genus CAJOOD01. Next base: position 105,127 of record CALVRV010000001.1, read on the forward strand.
TTGTTTTTATGTCTTTAAGCATTGCTTTTTATAAAGGATGTACGTTGATAAATAAAAAAGGTTGTTCCATAGATAACTCTATGTGCAAAGGATTTTTTAAAACAATTAAAAATAAATTTTATTATCCATATGATTAGAAAAATATTTAAAAATGTTTTTAAATTCCTCCACTAATTTTAAAAAATACACACTAATGTTTTAACCTAATCTAGCGTTTAAATCTATAAAATCGATATCATCAATATGAGTTTTTAATTCTTCGAGTACTTTTGAGATTTTATCTTTTAAAGCTTTAACTTCTTCTTGTTGCTCTTTATTAAATCCAGCCATCATCAAAGTAAATGTCAAAGCAAGGTTTAATTCTTCGATGTCTTGTTTAGATTGCAGTTTAACTTCTTTTTCGCTCTCGCTTTGAAGATTTTTGATAGTATCAATTGCTAAATCACTAAGTTTATAACCCATAGTTAATATCTCCTTTATTCTTATTTTAAAGTATATTACATCCATCTTTAGGTAGCCAGTACTCTCCTACTAGGATGTTAATTTGTAATTTGGCAAAAATATTTATAATGGTTTGTAGAAAAAAGAATTAAAGGTAGACTTTATTTATAAAAATAGTCCAAAAAATGTCCACATGCCCAATTGCTTATTTTTATATTACCGCTATCAAATGTCATTCGTCTTTCTTATACTCTACTACTTCCCGATGACAAGATTTAGAAGAGCCTACAAAATTTATGAGTTTAGAGTCTTTAATAATTCTTGCTACTGTTTTAATGCTTTTTCCAATAATTGCCGCCAATTCTTCTCTAGTTATTCTTGGATTTTCTTTTATAGACTTAATATTTTTTTCTAAATCATTTTGAGGGACATTGTCCTTCAATGATTCTTTTTTATAATTCAAGTCAGGTAAAATGTATGATTTTCCTATAATTACTAAAAACGTATACAATAACCGCCTAGCTCAATTGCAAGCTTAGTGGCTGCAACATCTAATATTAAACTATTTTATTTAATCTTTTAATTTCCATTTGTCATATTTATTTGTCCTATAGCCAACAAGAATTCCTTTCCTTTTTAATGCCGTAAAAATTCTTCTTGTCGTTGCAATGGAAATATTTAATTTTGATGATACTTCATCGTATGTAATATATGGGTTCGCTTTTATCAATTGAATTACAACATTCTCTCTATCATTATTGTTAACTTCTAGGTGCTCATTTAGGTGATCATCACTGTCTAGCATCGCCATTACTTCCGAATCGTAAGGTAAAGTAACTAGAATAAAGCTATCGGTAATTTCAAAGGCTTCTTTTCCATACTTTGAAATAATTTGTGGTACACCATGACCTGTTCTTTCAGCAAAATCCAAGTCCATCAATATTCTTATAAACCCTTCGCTTCGAGACTTGCTTATTCCTTTGAAAAAATTCTCTATTGTTTTTAGTCGATTATCCAAAAAAGTCATCTAGCTAAAAAACTAGGTGACTATTTTCTTATTATTAATTACGAATTATATATTAAAATTTGCTGATTCTTTTTGTAAACTTACCATTTTTGTAAATTGACCATTTTTCTTAATTAATTCTTGTGG
>CALVRV010000002.1 GCA_944358865.1 uncultured Bacilli bacterium
GCAACAATAACTACTTAAAAATTAGAATCACACAAAAATAATTAATTTGTTGCATTGAATTTGTCATCTAACAAAAATTATAAAAATCAAAAAACATATTTTTTATTTTTTAAATATTTTGGTAAACAATTTTTTAAAATATTCCCGTTTAATTTCGCATAACTAACCGCTACATCATCATATGTTAAAAGAACAAAACAAGGAGTGTTGTCTTGATTAATTTTAGTGTTTTCGCTTAATTTTAAAGATTCACCTTTCATATATTTATTTAATTGCTCTATATCTAGATTTATGTGATAAACATTGCTAAGTTTATCTAAATTAAAGCTATGACTATAATGATAAGTCAGTGCAAAATCTTTATTATTAAAAATCTTTTTATATTTAATGCCGTAACGAAGAATATTTAAATTTGTTATTTTAATAGAATGATTTATTAAATAAACGTAATCATCTTTTTTAATTTCACCTTTAGGTAAATCAGATAATGATTGTTCACCATCTTTACTTAATAGGGCAATATAATGTCCTTCACCAGAAAAAATAAAAGGAAAAATATGAAATCCATATGGATTAATTTTATCAACATAAAAGTTTTTACTAATATCAAGCATGACATGTTTTAAATCATTATACTTATTTAAGATGTATGCGATTACTTCTTCATCCTCTTCATAAGAATAAGAACAAGTCGAATATAATATTTTACCGCCTTTTGCTAACATTTTATACGCAATGTCAAGTAATTGCTTTTGTTCGTTAGCAAATTTTAAAACCTTATTATACGACCAATCATCAATCATTTTGCTATCTTTTCTAAACATTCCTGATCCAGAACATGGGGCATCTAAAATAATAATGTCAAAGTAATTTAAATATTGATTATATATCTTTGAAAAATCGTTGTTTGTAACAATAACATTATTTAGACCAAGTCTTTCTACATTTTCTATAATAGCTTGACAGCGTTTAAAAGAAATATCATTTGCAATTATTGTTGCGTTTGGCTGATTTATTGCAATTTGAATTAATTTCCCACCAGGAGCGCTACACAAATCTAATATTTTATATGGCCTAGTTGATGGTTTTATTAAAGAAGATACAATCATTGCAGATGGTTCTTGAAGATAATAAACACCTAATTCATGATAAATATGTTTGTTAAAATCATATATGTTATCATCAAAAATAAATCCATTTTCCACATAAGGGTGCTGCTTTATTAATGGAAATTTATTTAAAAACGTATTTTTTGGCATTTTCAAATGATTTAAAAATAAGCCACGTATATTTTTACTTTCTAAACAATTTTTTAATTTTTTAATTAAATCTTCGTTTAGATAATTTTTCAAACTGCTTAAAAAATCCATATTTATAATTTACTACTTTTTTGAATTTAAAAAAACATTTGATATGTTAAAATAATAAACGAGGTAAATTTATATGCGAATGGTAGATATTATTATTAAAAAAAGAGATGGACTTGCTCTTAATAAAGAAGAAATTGATTTTGTTATTAATGGATATTCAAAAGGTGAAATACCAGATTATCAAATGAGCGCTTTATTAATGGCTATTGTTTTTAAAAATATGAATAAACAAGAAACAGTCGACTTAACTAGTGCGATGCTTCATAGCGGTGATATTATTGATTTATCAAAAATAAAAGGAATTAAAGTTGATAAACATTCTACAGGTGGTGTTGGAGATAAAACATCATTAGTGCTTGGACCATTAGTCGCTTCTTGTGGTGTTAAATTAGCTAAAATGTCTGGTCGAGGTCTTGGACATACTGGTGGAACATTAGATAAATTAGAATCTATTCCAGGTTTTAAAATAGCTTTAAGTGAAGAAGAATTTATTAAACAAGTAAATGATATTGGAATTGCTATTGTTGGACAAACTGCAAATTTAGATCCTGCTGATAAAAAAATATATGCTTTACGAGATGTAACAGGAACAGTAGAATCAATCCCACTTATTGCATCTTCAATTATGTCAAAAAAACTAGCATCTGGCTCTGATACAATATTATTAGATGTAAAATTTGGTTCTGGCGCTTTTATGAAAAACATAGAAGATGCTAAAAAATTAGCTAAAACAATGGTAGAAATTGGTGATGGCTTAAATAAAGACACTCGAGCAATAATTACTGATATGACTCAACCTCTAGGTTTAGCAATCGGTAATGCTTTAGAAGTAAAAGAAGCAGTTGATACATTACATGGACATGGACCAAAAGATTTTGTTGAACTATGTTTAGGAGCGGGTTCAATTATGTTAGAGCAAGCTAATATTTGTAAAAATAGAGAATTAGCAAGAAAAATGTTGATAGAAAAATTAAATAATGGTGAAGCATTTAATAAATTTGTTGAATTTGTTAAAGCTCAACACGGTGACGTTAATTATGTTTTAGACACTAATAAATTGCCATTAGCTAAACATATTATAGAAGTAAGAAGCCAACAAGAAGGATATGTTGATGAAATTAATTGTCTAGAAATTGGTGAAAGTGCAATGCGTTTAGGAGCAGGCAGAAAGACAATAAACGACACTATTGATATGGCAGCAGGAATCATCTTAAACAAAAAAGTAGGCGATTTTGTAAAACACGGTGACGTATTAGCCTATGCGCATACAAACATTGATAATTTTGATGAAATTATTAAAGATATACAAATGTCTTTTAAAATTTTAAAAGATAAAATTGAAGTCAAACCAATCATTCATGATTATATCAAATAATAATCTTTATAGTAAATTTATAGTAATTATTTAGTAGTTATTAAGTATATGAAAGTAGTATTACAAACCGTTGATAATGCAAGCGTTTTAATCAATAAAGAAACCTTTTCTAAAATTAATAAAGGCTATCTTTTATTAGTCGGTTTTTGTATTGATGATGATGAAAAAATATGTGATCTTATGGCTGATAAAATTATTAAATTAAGAGTGTTTCCTGATGATAATGGACAAACTAATTTATCTATTTTTGATGTTGATGGTGATATTTTAAGTGTTAGTCAATTTACTTTATACGCTGATACATCAAAAGGCCGACGACCATCTTTTGTTAACGCCATGCATCCGATGGTTGCAAAACCGCTTTATGAATATTTTAATAAACAATTAACTAAATTATTAAACAAAACGGTTTATGAAGGTGTTTTTGGAGCAGATATGGAGGTTTTATCTAACAATAAGGGGCCTTTTACTCTTGTGTTAGATTCTAAACAATTATGGCCAAAATAAAAGTATTAATGGGTCTTTCTGGCGGTGTTGATAGTGCAGTTGGAGCGTATCTTCTTTTAAAACAAGGATATGATGTTTCTGGCTGTTTTATGCGTAATTGGGATGCGTTGGCGAACAATGATTATTTAGGAAACCCAACCATTAATGATAATCAATGCCCACAAGAAAAAGATTACGATGATGCTAAAAAAGTCGCTGATATTTTAAAAATAAAATTGTATCGAATTGATTTTGTTAAAGAATATTGGGATTATGTTTTCACCTATTTTTTAGATGAATATAAGAAAGGAAGAACTCCTAATCCAGATATTTTTTGCAATAAATATATTAAATTTGATGCTTTTTTAAAATTTGCAAAAGACAATGGTTTTGACTACATTGCTATGGGACATTATGCTAAAAAAATAGAAAAAGATGGTATATCTTATCTTTTAAAGCCTTTTGATAAAAATAAGGATCAAACTTATTTTTTAAGTCAAATTAGTCAAGAGCAATTAAAATCTTGTCTTTTTCCTTTACAAGATATCGATAAAAATGAAGTTAGACAAATCGCGCATGAATTGAATTTGTTTTCTGTTATGGACAAAAAAGATTCTACTGGTATTTGTTTTATTGGTGAAAGAAATTTTAAACAATTTTTAAATAATTATTTGCCTGCTAAAAAAGGTGATATTATCGATATTGATACTAAAGAAATTATTGGTCATCACGATGGTGTCTTATATTATACGATCGGACAACATAAAGGTTTAGGTATAGGTGGATTAAAAGGACATGACAATAATGGCTGGTTTGTCATAAAAAAAGATGTTAAAAACAATATTTTATATGTTGCCAGCGGTGAAAATAATGAGCATCTATTTTCTGATTATTGTTATGTTAGAGGAATCAATTTAATTAGTAGAGATATAAAAGAAAAAGAAAAACTTCACGCTAAATTTCGTTATCGACAAAAAGATTTACCTGTTATTGTTTCATATATTGATAAAGAAACATTACTTGTTGTTTTTGATAAACCTTATAAAGCTATTACTCCAGGACAAGCATGCGTCTTATATGATGGAGATGTTTGTTTAGGCGGTGGAATAATTGATGAAGTTTATTCAAAAAAAAGACGAATTGATATTTAAAGATAAAAAAATAATTTATTATATAAATATTTTTTGCTATTATTGTAAGGGCATTTTTTTATTTTAATGCTAATAAATTAAAATTCGAGGACAAATTATGAAAAAGTTAACTTCAAATGAAATTCGTACAATGTGGCTAGATTTCTTTAAAAGTAAAGGCCACAAAGTAGAAAAAGGTGCATCTTTAATTCCACATAACGATCCAACTTTACTTTGGATAAATTCTGGTGTTGCCGCTTTAAAAAAATATTTCGATGGTAGTCAAATACCTCCATCAAGAAGAATATGTAATGTTCAAAAATCAATTCGCACGAACGATATTGAAAATGTTGGGCACACCGCTAGACATCATACATTTTTTGAGATGCTTGGGAATTTTTCTATTGGTGACTATTTTAGAAATGAAGTTATTCCTTGGGCTTTTGAAATATTGACTAGTCCTCAATATTTTGATTTTGATAAAAATAAATTGTATGTTACTTACTATACAAAAGATTTAGAAAGTAAAAACTTATGGATTAAGCAAGGATTAAGTGAAGACCATTTAATTGCTTTAGATAGTAACTTTTGGCAAATTGGTGAAGGTCCATGTGGTCCTAATACGGAAGTTTTTTATGATCGTGGTGAAAAATATGATCCTTCCCATCTCGGTGTTAAATTATTACAAGATGAAATAGAAAATGATCGATATATTGAAATTTGGGGAATTGTTTTTAGCCAATATAACGCAGTTAATGGAGTTAAAAAAGAAGATTATAAAGAATTACCTAGTAAAAATATTGATACTGGCGCTGGGCTTGAAAGAATTTGTTGTATTATGCAAGACACTGAAACAAATTTTGATACTGATTTATTTATGCCAATAATTAAAAAATTAGAAGGCATCGCAAAATATAAATATGAAGGAGAATATAAGACTTCTTATCGTGTAATAAGTGATCATATAAGAGCTTGTACATTTGCTTTAAGTGATGGCGAAGTTTTCTCAAATGAAGGAAGAGGATATGTTTTAAGAAGATTGATAAGAAGAGCGATGCGTTACGCACAAAAAATTGGAATAGACGAACCATTTATGTATCAACTAGTGGATACAGTAATTAACAATATGAAATCTTTTTATCCTGAATTAGTCTTAAATCAAACAAAGATAGAAAAAATGATTAAAGCAGAAGAAGAAAAATTTATTTTAACATTAAAAAATGGCGAAAATATTTTAAATAAATTACTCGAAAATAATAAAGATAACAAAATTATTTCTGGAGAAGATGCATTTAAATTATATGATACATATGGTTTTCCTTTTGATTTAACTAACGAAATTTGTAAAGAAAAAGGCTTTCAAGTAGACAAAGAAGGATTTGATAAGTGCATGTCAAAACAAAAAGAATTAGCAAGAAGTGCACGTAGCCAAGATGAAAGTATGCATCGTCAAAGCAAAGATTTGCTTGATTTTAAAGATCCATCAACATTTGTTTATTCTTGTGAAAATATTAAAGCAAAAATAATAGGCATTTTTAAAGATGGAGTTAAAGTAAATTGTATTGATGATGAAGGAGATATTATTTTTGACACGACAAATTTTTATGCAGAAAGCGGTGGTCAAGTTGCGGATATTGGCACAATTGAAAATAATAACACTCTTGCAGATGTTAAAAATGTTGTAAAAGCTCCTAATAAACAACATTTACACCATGTTACTTTAAATTATGGAAAAATTACTGTAGGTGATATTTTTGAACTTAAAATTGATATATATCGTCGCCTACAAATTCAAAAAAATCACTCTGCTACACATCTTTTACAAGCTGCTTTAGATAAAGTCTTATCTAATGATATTCATCAAGCCGGTAGCTTTGTTTGCGATGAATATGTTCATTTTGATTTTAATTATGATAAAAAATTAACTCGCGAAGAATTGGCTAACATTGAATCTTTAGTTAATAAATGGATTAGCCAAGCCATTCCATGTCAAACAAAAGTTCTTCCAATTGAAGAAGCTAGAAAAGAAAACGCAAAAGCTTTATTTGATGAAAAATATGGTGATATTGTTAGAGTAGTTTGCTTTGATGATATTAGCAAAGAATTTTGTGGTGGTACACATGTGAAAAACACTTCTGAAATTGGTGTGTTTTATATTAGTTTTGAACAAAGTGTCGCTTCTGGTATAAGAAGAATTCAATTCACAACAAGTTATAAAGCTTATGAAGAAATCAAAAATAAAGAAAATGTTTTAAATACTTTAAGTGAAAAATTAAACGCTAAATCATTTAAAGAATCTTTAGATCGTCTTCAATCTTTAATTAATGAAAAAGATAATTTAAAACAAGAAAATTATAAATTAGGACAACGTTTAGCTAATATTATGGCTCTAAATTTAAAAAATGATTTCCAATTAATTAACAATCATAATGTTTTAATAAAATACATCGACAATACTTCAAGAGAACTATTAGGACAAATTGTTGATAATTTAAAAACGATGTATGAAGATTATATTATCTTTGTTATTGCAAAAGATAAAAATATTACTTTAATGTCTTCTTGTAGTTTGAGTGCGATAAACAATAATTTTAAAGCCGGTGTTTTATTAAATCAAGTTGCCAAGGCATGTAATGGATCTGGTGGTGGAAAACCAGATTTCGCTCAAGGTTCTTTAAAAGAGGCTGATAAAATTGATACTGCTTTAAAACTTTTTAAGGATTTGATTTTAAATGGATAAAATTCTAGGATTAGATTTAGGTCGCAAGACATTAGGCATTGCCTTAAGTAGTGTTATTGGTACTGTTCATCCTCATAAATTAATTCGTTTTAATAAGGATGATTATGATTGTTTATTAGAACCAATAAAACAAATTGTTATTGAAAACAATGTTAAAACAATAGTTATTGGCTTACCTTTAAATCTTAATGGTACGCAATCAAAAATGTCAGAAACTTGCCTTAATTTTAAGAAAAAATTAGAAGATTATATCCCTAATATTTTAATAACAATGGTTGATGAAAGGTTAACTAGTGTTGAAGCACATGAATTATTAAAAGAAATGAATGTACCTTTAAAAAAACATAAAGAATATGTTGATATGCTCGCTGCATGTCAAATTTTACAGTCTTATTTAAATCAAAAAGGAGCAAATTAAATATGGTTGATGAAAATGATGTTATCGATGTCGTTGATGAAAATGGTAAACACATCACATTAAATATTTTATTTACATACACAGATGAAAGAACTGATACTGATTATTTGTTTTTATACGAAGAAGATAATCCTGATGAAATAATTGTTAGAAAATTAACTAAAGATGATGTTTTAGAAGAATTAAGCGACGAAGAATATGAAGACGCTAGTGAAGTATTTAATGCCTTTATTGATGAAGAAGGGGAATAATTTAAATGTGTGGAATAGTTGGAGTTATTTCTAAACAATTAGATTGCAACCAAAAAATTAGATATGGTCTAAAAAAACTTGAATATCGTGGCTATGATAGTGTTGGGTATGCCTATATTTTAGATAATAAAATTATCATTAATAAATGCAAAGGCACGGTAGAAAATTTATATGAAAAATATCCTAATTTAAAAGAATTTAATATAGGAATAGGTCATACTAGATGGGCAACAACTGGAAAAGCTGATAATAAAAATGCCCATCCACATCTATCTTTTCATAAAAAAATCGCTCTAGTTCATAATGGAATAATAGATAATTACAATAAAATTAAATCTTTTTTAACAAAAAACGGATATAAATTTAAAAGTGATACTGATAGTGAAGTTGTTGCAAATTTAATTGAATATTATTATTTAAAAAACAACAACATAATGGAATCTTTAAAATTATCTAGCCAGATTTTAATTGGAAACTACGCAGTTGCAATTTTAAATATTGATGAACCTGATCGTATATATTTTTATAAAAGAAAATCACCATTAGTAATTGGCGTATCAAATGATGGATTATTTTTAGCAAGCGATAGTCTTGCTTTTGATAAATATTGTAGCGATTTTATTGATATCCATGATGATCGTTTTGGATATATTACAAAAGATAATGCATATGTTTTCTCTAATAAAGGAATTGTTGATGTTAAGTCATATAAAAACGAAAATAAAAGTGAAGATAATGAACTAGGTCATTATCCATTTCATATGATAAAAGAAATTGAAGAAATTCCTTCAAAAATAGAAAAATTATTGGATGTATATTATAAAGATAACAACTATAATTTTACTAATAATCTACTAGAATGCATTAAAAATAGCGATTATATTATTTTTGTTGGATGTGGTACAAGTTATAATGCTGAACGGATTTTATCTCGTTTAACTGATCAAATAAATAAACCAACTTTAACTTTTATTGCTAGTGAATGGTCTTATTATCCGGTCTATTTTGGAAAGAATCCTTTATTTGTTTTTTTATCACAATCAGGTGAAACAATGGACGTTATAAAATGCATTGATATTGTAAAAGAAAAAGGATTTAAAAGTTTATTAATCACTAATAGCGAGGCTTCAACTTTAGCAAAAAAAGCTGATTTTGTTTTGCCTTTGTATTCTGGAAGAGAAATTGCGGTTGCGTCAACAAAAGCTTATGTCACTATGATTACTGTTTATTTACTTTTAATTGGCGCTTATCAAAATGATGCATCTATTATTGATGAGATAAAAGAAGCAATTACCGCTATTAAGGACATTATTGCCCGTAAAGATGAAATTTATCAAATTGCTTTAAAAATTAAAAAGAAAAAGAATGTATTTTTCTTAGGGCGTGGATATGACTATGATATGGCTTTAGAAGCTTCTTTAAAGCTTAAAGAAATTACTTACATTCATAGCGAAGCTATTGCTGGTGGAGAATTAAAGCATGGCCCAATCGCACTTATAGAAAAAGGTGTCCCGGTATTTTGCTTTTTTAGTGATAAAAAGACTTATCACGCTTTATTAAATAACGTCAACGAAGTTAAAAGCCGTGGCGCTAAAGTTTTTAATATCGTTAATGAATCACTTAAAACTAATGATGAACAGTTTATTATAAAAGATTTACCATTAAGAGTGTCAATGTTAAGCAAAATTGTTTTTGCTTTTTATCTAGCGTATTTTGTTTCCTATCAAAAAGGTTTAAATGTTGATAAGCCACGAAATTTAGCAAAATCTGTAACTGTTGAATAAAATTTAAAATACTATTAAACCAAATATCGCGCTGATAAGTAACATTAAAATGGTGTTAAAATCTTTTTTTGTTATTTTTTTATAAATAATAGTAAAACCAAATATAATCAAAAATAAAGCAATTGTAGTTCTATCGATAACAAATGGAGAAGTTAATGAGTTTCCTCCAAAGAAAAATGTTTTTATCATCAACATGATAACAGTGGAGGCAATTAAAGCAATAATTATAGGCTTAACCCCATCAATCGCTCCAGATAGATACTTGCTTTTTGAAAATCTATTTAAAATTGTTGCTAATAATAAAATAACGATAAAACTTGGTAAAACAACACCAAGTGTCGCACATAATGACCCTAAAATTCCTCCTTGGCTAGAACCTATAAACGTTGCTATATTAATAGCAAAAGGACCAGGAGTAACCTCGCTTACAGCAATAAAATCATAAAGTGTTTCAATATTAATCCACCCTCTTGAAACAACTTGCGATTCGATTAATGGTATCATGGCATAACCACCACCAAAGGTAAATAAGCCGATAAGAAAGAAAACGCCAAATAATTCTAAAAAAATCATACTTTTTTCACCTTTTTAGACGCCAGTGCTGTATTTATTACACCAAATGTTAGACCAATAAAAATTAAAATTAATGATATCCAAGAAAAATCAGCTAAGAAAATTGAAAATAATATCATTATTATTAAAGCTAAACAAAATACGATATAAAAATAGGCGTTTTTTTCTATTTTACTTGATAATTTAAAAACTGTAGACAATAGTAAAACCATCACGCCACATTTAATACCAGAAAATGCTTTCATAACATATTCATTACTAATAAATTCATTGTAAAAAAGTGAAATTATATAGATAATTAAAAAACTAGGTAAAACAAGACCTAATGTAGCAAATATAGATCCGATAATTCCTGCTACTTTATAGCCGACATAAGTTGCAACATTAACAGATATAGGTCCAGGTGTTGATTCAGCTATAACGACAATTTCAAAAAAATCATTTTGTCGAATCCATTTTCTTTTTTCGACTATTTCATTTTGAATAATGCCAATCATGGCATAGCCACCACCAAAAGAAAAAGCGCCTATTTTTAAGAACACTAGTATTAATGTTAAGCAATCGATAATTCTTTTTTTCATATCGCATACATTATATATTTTAGAAAAAAATATACAATGATAAAATTGTCTATGATATAATAACAAACGATTTAAAGAGGTATTAACTATGCAAGAAAAAATTCAATTAACAAAAGAAGGTTATGAAGCATTACAAGCAGAATTACGTGATTTAATTGATAATCAACGTGAAGAAAATAAAATTCAACTTGTTGAAGCAAGAAATCAAGGCGACTTATCAGAAAACGCTGATTATGATGCTGCAAGAGCTAGACAAGCCGAAATTGAAGGACGTATTCTTGAAATTGAGCACATGTTAAACAATGCTCAAATTATTGAAGAGAAAAAACGTGGCAAAAAAATCGGTTTAGGATCTACTGTTACTATTAAAAGATTAGATACTGGCGAAAAATTTACATACATGATTACTGGCACTACAGAAGCCAATCCTTTAGAAAATAAAATTAGTAATGTATCTCCTTTAGGTGAAGCACTTATAGGACAAGAAAAAGGTGCAGTTGTAACAGTAAAGTGTAAAAAAGAATATCAAGTTGAAATTTTATAATAAAATTTTAGAAAAATTAGCACTTTTATAAAATTCCTCCTTTAAGTAAGTAAGGAGGTTTTTTTATGATAAAATTTTTAATTGGTGTAGTTATTGCAGCCTTTATCGTCATTATTGGGTTTTTAGTTATTGATCCAAACTTAAATCAAGCTACTAATCCCAATTTAAATCCTATTACAAATTCAGAAAATTTAAACGCTATTACAATTGAAGGGGAAGTAGAAAAACCTGGAACATATGTTTTAGAAGATGGCGTAACAATGTCGGATTTGATTCTTGCTGCCGGTGGTTTAACCACTAATGCAGATGAAAGATGTTATTTTCCTACTGCTGTTTTAGAAGAGGGAATGACTTATTATATCGCTCCATTATATGATGAAAGCGATATCTGCAACACTCTTGAAATCACAAAAGTTAACATCAATAGCGATAACGCGGATGAATTGATGACAATTAACGGGTTTACTTCAACAATTTCTAATGCTATTGTGACTCATCGTGAAGAAAATGGACAATTTGAAACGATTGAAGCTTTAGAAGATGTTTATGGCATCGGGCCTGCAACTTATAAAAAAGTTAGAGACTATGTTATTCTTCATGAATGATATGTTTGATAATTCTTTCTAGTATTTGGCTTGGTTTAAATTTTTTTAAAGAGCCAATTTTATTTGCTATTCTTGGAGTCATTCTTTCATTATTTATTTATAAGCGATTTTGTAAGTCTTACTGTTTGATTTTTGCTATTGTATTTGTGGTGTTTAGTGGTCTATCTTTTATAAGAATGACTCCTTGGATAAACCAAAGTTTTTCTCTTGTAATCGAAAGTAAAGATAATTATTTTGTCATCTTAAGCGGATTTAATAAGTTTTATGTTTCTAATTATGATAATAATTTTCAAATCGGGGATTTAATTAAGATTAATGGATCAATAGAAAAAATAAATTTTTCTTATTTAGAAAGTGGATTCAATTTTAATGAATATTTAAATAATAAAGGCATATTTTATGAAATAAAAAACGCAGATATTAAAACATTATTTTTAAATCCAATTCGATTAAATGATATTAAAAATTCTTTTTTAAATAATTTCTCAAAAAATAATCAGCCTTTTATTGAATCACTAATTTTTGCTACTTCTAATTATGATGATTATTTTTTAAATATGATGTCTAGTATGCATTTGTATCGTCTAATGTCGACATCTGGATTAATTATTTATGCATTATTAAATGGCATTAATAAATTATTATCATTAAAAATTAATGAGAAATATTCTAAAATTATTTCACTTGTAATTTTATCTTTGTATTTAGTTTTTACGTTGTTTAAATTTTCAATTTTACGTTTGACAGTGCTTTTTGTTTTTCGTTGGATCAATCAATATATTCTAAAAAATAAATTTTCTTATATTAGTATATTGTCTTTTTCTGGAATTATCTTTTTAATAATTGATCCTTATTTAGCATATCAAGATAGTTTTATTTTAGGATATTTAATTTCTTTAATTATTTACTTTACTAGAAATTCCTTTGTTTATTTAAAAAAGTGGCAATTAAATTTACTTATACCATTTGTGGTCTTTTTATTTTTTATTCCATTTGAAATTCAATATTATCATGAAGTAAATTTATTTTCTTTTTTAATCGTTAATATTCTTTCTCCATTTATTATTTTAATTTCTGTTGTTACTTTATTATGTTTTTATAAAATTCCATTGTACAGCGCTTCAGATTTTCTAATCGATGGTTTTAAAAACACAATAAGCTTTTTTAATAATTTTTCAATCAACATACATGCAGGTGAAATGGGGTTATTATTAACTATTATTTATGAATTTGCTTTAATAATTTTAATTTATATTTTTTCTATCAAATTCAAACCATTTTATTCATTTTCTCTTACTTTTTTGTTATTTTTATCAATATATTTTGTTCCTATAAACAACTATATTAGTAATGAAGTTACATTTTTAAATGTTGGTCAAGGTGACGCGACTTATATAAGATATAAAAACAATCATATTTTAATTGATACTGGAGGAAGTAATTATCAAGACATAGCAAAAGAATGTCTTATACCATTTTTTAAAAAGAGGAAAATATATCATTTAGACTATGTAATTACCACTCATAATGACATTGATCATAGTGGAGCGTTAAATTCATTACAAGAAAATTTTAATGTCAAAAATTATGTTTATTTAGAAAAAGATTTTCCTTTAAATATAAATGGATTAATATTAACAAATTTAAATAATCTTATAAGTGAATCGCAAGATGAAAACGATCGTTCACTCGTAATTAATTTTACTATTGGAGACACTGATTTTTTAATTATGGGTGATGCTTCAAAAAAGATTGAAAGCGACATTATTAAAAAATATCCTAATTTGGAATGCGACGTTTTAAAAATTGGACATCATGGATCTAAAACATCAACAAGTCAACAATTTATTGATTTTTTAAGACCAAAAGATGCAATAATCTCTTGTGGATTAGATAATAATTATGGTCATCCAGATAGTTATGTGTTGTCTATTTTAAATTCGTACGATGTAAATATTTATCGAACAGATCTACAATCTAGTATTTCATATCATTTTTATTAAGTAAAAATTTTTACAAATAGTATAAATTCATAATATAAGAATAAATTTAAATAAAATTCCACAAAAGATTTTTTATTGATACGTTATTTTAATTCTTTAATAACATTATCAATTTATATATTTACAATATATATATTATTCGATATAATGATATCGATAAAAAAGTATCGAATATCTTGATACTAAAGTTATCACGCTTTGAAAGGAGGTTAATATGGCTAAAAACGATGTCGTTTCTTATTCATTATCTACAATTCAAAGATTACCATCTTATTTAAGAGCTTTAAATGATTTGGCAAGTCAAAATGAAGAATATGTAACGACAATAACTTTAGGCAAAATCTTAAATATTAATCCAATGTCAATTAAAAAAGACCTAGCTATTATATCTAGTAAAGAAGGTCTTCCACATTATGGATTTAAAATTTCTATTTTAATTAGCGACATTGAGACGATTTTAGGGTATGATAATACTAAGGATGCTGTTATTATTGGTGTCGGTCATTTAGGGCAAGCTTTACTGAGCTATCCAGGCTTTACCAATTATGGTGTAAATATTTGCCTAGGCTTTGACATTGATAGCAATCTAATCGGCCAAACAATTCATGGTGTAACTATTATGCCTTTAACAAAATTAGAAGATTTGATCGAAAGGCTACATATTCACATTGCAATTATTTGTGTGCCAAAAGATGCCGCCCAAGAAATTGCTAATCGTTTGAGTAAAACAACGATACGGGCGATATGGAACTGGGCGCCGATTAACTTAGCAGTACCTGATAATATTGTTTTAAAAAACGAAGATATTGCCTCATCTTTAGCAATATTAACGAGCCAAATGGAGCAATCTATGAAAAGGAACAAGTGAAATTATGGAAGAAAGAAAAATTGTGGACAGCTTAGAAGCACTAGAAGCTGAAATTAAAAAAGTTAGAGAAGCACAAGCAAAATTTGCTACCTACACTCAAGAGCAAGTTGATGCAATTTTCTTAGCTAGTGCAAAAGCTGCTAATATGGCACGTATTCCTTTAGCCAAATTAGCAGTAGAAGAAACTGGAATGGGTGTCGTTGAAGACAAAGTAATTAAAAACCATTTCGCAAGCGAATATATTTATAACGCTTATCGTCATAGTCAAACTGTTGGTGTTTTTGAAGAAGACAAAGAATATGGTATTAAAAAATTATATGAACCAATTGGTTTAGTAGGCGCTGTTATTCCTACTACTAATCCAACATCAACTGCCATTTTTAAAACTTTAATTTCTTTAAAAACTAGAAATGGTATTATCATTTCACCACATCCAAGAGCAAAAAAATCAACTATTGCTGCTGCTAAAATTGTTTTAGATGCTGCAGTTAAAGCTGGTGCACCAGAAAATATTATTTCTTGGATTGATGTCCCATCTCTTGATATGACTACTTTATTGATGCATGAATCTGATATTATTCTTGCTACTGGTGGTCCTGGCATGGTTCATTCTGCTTATAGTAGTGGAAAACCAGCTTTAGGTGTCGGTGCTGGTAATACTCCTGCCATCATCGATAGTAGTGCTGACATTGTTTTAGCGGTCAACTCAATTATTCATTCTAAAACATTTGATAATGGTATGATTTGTGCCAGTGAACAATCATGTATTGTTTTAGATGATGTTTATGATGCTGTTAAAGCTGAATTTATCAAAAGAGGTTGTTATTTCTTGAATCCTGAAGAAACTGAAAAAGTTAGAAAAACAATCATCATTAATGGTGCGTTAAATGCTAAAATTGTTGGACAAAAAGCTCATACAATTGCTAAATTAGCAGGCGTCGATGTTAAAGAAGATACTAAAGTTTTAATTGGCGAAGTCGAATCTGTTGATATAAGTGAAGAATTTGCTCATGAAAAATTATCTCCAGTTCTTGCTATGTATCGCGCGAAAGACTTTACTGACGCAGTGGATAAAGCAAGCCATTTAATTGCTGATGGTGGTTATGGTCATACATCTTCTTTATATATAAATGTTATTAAAGAACAAGAAAAAATTAATGTTTTCCAAGAAGCGATGAAAACTTGCCGTATTTTAATTAATACTCCTTCTAGCCAAGGTGGTATCGGTGATTTATATAACTTTAAATTATTACCATCATTGACTTTAGGTTGTGGATCCTGGGGAGGAAACTCGGTTAGTGAAAACGTTGGAATTAAACATTTATTAAATATTAAAACCGTCGCTGAAAGGAGAAATAATATGTTGTGGTTTAGAGCCCCAAGCAAGGTTTATATTAAAAAAGGCTGTTTACCTGTTGCACTTCGTGAATTAAAAGAAGTTTATAATAAAAAAAGAGCCTTTATTGTTACAGACTCATTCTTATATAAAAATGGTTATACTAAAACAATTGAAAAATGCTTATCAGAAATGGGCATTGAATATGCAACATTCTTTGATGTGGCACCAGATCCTACTTTACAATGTGCCCAAGAAGGTGTTAAACAATTGAGTGCTTTCCAACCTGATGTCATTATATCTATCGGTGGTGGTAGCGCGATGGATGCTGGTAAAATCATGTGGGTTTTATATGAACATCCAGAATGTGATTTCCAAGATATGGCTATGCGTTTTAGCGATATTAGAAAAAGAGTATATCAATTCCCAAGAATGGGTGAAAAAGCATTCTTTATTGCTATTCCAACAAGTGCTGGTACTGGTAGTGAAGTTACTCCATTTGCTGTTATTACTGATGCGACAACTGGTACAAAATATCCTCTTGCCGACTATGAATTGATGCCTAATATGGCAATTGTTGATACTGACTTAATGATGTCAGCGCCAAAAGGATTGACTTCTGCTAGTGGTATTGACGCAGTTAGCCATAACTTAGAAGCTTTAGTTTCAACAATGGCTACTGATTATACTGATGGCTTAGCTTTACAATCATTAAAAATGATTTTCGAATATTTACCACGTGCCTACAATGATGGACTTCATGATGTTGAAGCTCGTGAAAAAATGGCTAATGCTGCCACAATGGCTGGTATGGCATTTGCTAATGCTTTCTTAGGCGTTTGCCACTCTATGGCGCATAAATTGGGTGCATTCCATCATATTGCTCACGGTGTCGCTAATGCTTTAATGCTTGAAGAAGTTATCGCCTTTAACAGTGCTGATGTTCCTACTAAGATGGGTACATTCCCACAATACGATCATCCATTTGCAAAACATAAATATGCTCTTGCCGCGGATGCCTTAGGTTTAAAAGGCAAAAATGATGACGAAAAAGTTGAAGCTTTAATCAAAGCAGTTCATGAATTAAAACATCAAATTGGTATTAAAGATACAATTAAAGAATATGGCATCGATGAAAAGAATTTCCTTGATCGTCTTGATGATATGGTCGAACAAGCTTTTGACGATCAATGTACAGGTGCCAACCCACGTTATCCTTTAATGAGTGAAATTAAACAAATGTATTTAAATGCCTATTATGGTAAGAAAGGAAAATAAAAAATGGAACAAAAAAGAATTGTTGCTATCCGCACAGGAAAAACGATTTATCGTGAAAATGATAAATTATACAAAGTCTTTGAAGAAAATTATAAAAAAAGCGACATTTTAAATGAAGCCTTAAACCATGCACGTGTCGAAGAAAGTGGTTTAGTTGTTCCAACTTTACACGAAGTGGGAAATATCGATGGCAAGTGGACTTTAGTGTATCAATATATTAAAGGTAAAACTTTAGAACAATTGATGGCTAAAAATCCAGATAAAATCGATGAATATTTAGAATTATTCGTTAATTTACAAATGGAAATTCATTCTAAATCTATTCCACATTTAAATAAAATCAAAGACAAAATTAAAGATCGTATTTCACAATGTGAACAATTAGACGCGACGACAAGATATGAACTTCATACTCATCTTGCTTCTATGCCAAACCATGACCACGTTATTCATGGCGATTTCAATCCTTCTAATATTATTATTAGTGATGATGATGGTAAAGTTTATGTTGTTGACTGGGCACACGCTAGTCAAGGTAATTCAAGTTATGATGCAGCGATGACATATTTATTGCTCCAATTAAGCGGTAATTTGACACTTGCTGATAAATATTTAGATTTATATTGTAAGAAGACAAATACTTTAAAAAATTATGTCCAAAGTTGGATTCCAATTGTGGCTGCTGCTAAACTTGTCACATGCCGCAAAGAAGAAGCTGAATTTTTAAAACATGCTTTAAATATTTATGATCATGAATAAGGAGTAGAAATATGGTTAAAGTTACAGTTTGTATTGGTAGTTCCTGCCATTTAAAAGGATCACGTCAAGTTGTTGAAGAATTACAATATCTTATTAAAGAAAACAATGTTGGTGATGAAGTTAATTTAGCTGGTGCATTTTGCATGGGCAAGTGCCAAGAAAAAGGCGTAAATGTTACTGTTGATGGCCAACATTATTCCATTTTACCAGAAGAAGTAAAACAATTTTTTAACGATAAAATTTTAACAAAAATTAAATAATTTTAATCTATTTATTAAAGTAGGGATAAGATGATGATTAATTTTTTAGAATTTAAACCTGCCAAATGTAAAGACTGCTATAAATGTTTAAAACATTGTCCAGTCAACGCGATTGAGGTTATTAACCACCAAGCACAAATTATTTCTAGCCGATGTATTTTGTGTGGGAATTGTACTCTTATTTGCCCGCAAAACGCTAAGAAAGTTCATAATTCAATTGATGAAGTGTTAGACCTTATTAAACAAAACGATAATGTTATTGCAAGTGTTGCACCAAGTTTTGTTTCTTCCTTTAACATCGATGATTTTGAAGTTATACGTGAAGCTTTAAAAACAATTGGCTTTAAAGATGCTTTTGAAACTGCAATCGGTGCTTATGCGGTATCAAGAGAATATGAAAAATTACTTGCTAGTGGTAAATTTAAAAATTTTATAACATCAGCTTGTCCCGCGATAAATAGAATGATTCAACTTTATTATCATGATGCTTTAAAATATCTAGCGCCTGTTGTTTCTCCTATGGTCGCACATTATCGCATTATTAAAGCTAATAATCCTAATGCTAAAGTTGTATTTATTGGACCATGTATTGCTAAAAAAAGAGAAGCATATGAAAATAATTTAGATGGTTGCTTAACTTTTGAAGAAATCAATCAAATTTTTAAAAAAGAAAATATTGATTTAAGAAAAATTAATATTACTAATACTACTAAAGGTGTTGTTAATAGCGCTAAATATTATCCAATTAGTCGTGGCATAATTAAATCTTTTGATAATAATTTTGTAAAAGGCTATGAATATCTTGCTATGGATGGAAATCAAAAAGCAAGAGAAATACTTGATAATATCGATAAAGTTGATGGCATTTTTATTGAACTTAATTCTTGTGATAATGCTTGTGTTAATGGACCTTGTTCATTACTAAGTAAAGGAACTAGTTTAAACGCTAATAGTGCAATTAGAAAATATGTTAGAAAAGATATTGTAAGCGGTGGAACTTCTAAATTAGAAATACCTGATAACATTGACTTTTCTTATCAATTTAAACCATTAGACGCTCATGATAGAGAACCAAGCGAAGAAGAAATAAAAGATATTTTAGCTAGAACTGGTAAATATAGTAAAGAAGATGAATTAAATTGCGGTGCTTGTGGCTATGATACATGTAGAAAAAAAGCTTGGGCTGTTATAAATGGATATGCTGATATTGAAATGTGTGTTCCATATATGAGAAAAAAAGCTGAATCCATGTCTTATGAAATCATACAAAATATGCCAAATGGTATTATTGTTTGTGATGACAATTATCATATAAAAGAAATAAATTCCATGGCATGCAAATTATTTTTAGTCTCACCAAATGAAGCTAAAAATATGTTTGTCTATGAACTAATGGATAGCAGTGCTTTTGAAGGAGCCTTAGAAAAAAAGAAAAATACCTATCATCAAAAAATAGATATTTTAAAAACTCATTCTGTTGTGGATATGAGTGTTATTGCACTTAGAGAAGAGCATTCTGCTTTTGCTGTTTTAAAAGATATAACCGAAAAGCAAAAAGTCAAAAATGAATTTAATAAATTAAGAGCTAATACGATAAACACTACTGATGAAGTAATTAAAAAACAAATGCGTGTTGCGCAAGAAATAGCTTCTGTTTTAGGTGAAACTGTAGCAGAAACAAAAGTAGCAATATTAAATCTTAAAAAATCTTTAGAAAATGAAAATAAAATAGATGAGGATGAATAATAATATGTCATTATTTATTGATTTTGGATATACATCTTTAAATCATTTTGGTGAAGAACTTTGTGGTGACAAAGTTGAATATGCTAAAAATAATGATTATGTTACTTTAGTTTTAGCAGATGGTTTAGGAAGCGGAGTTAAGGCTAATATTTTAAGTACCTTAACTAGTAAAATTTTATGTACCATGGTATCTAATAACGTTTCAATAAATGAATGTTTAGAAACAATGGTCGCGTCCTTACCTGTTTGTAAAGAACGTGGAGTTGCTTATTCAACTTTTACAGTTGTTCATATCAATCACGAAGGTAAAGGATTCCTATTTGAATTTGATAATCCACAGGCTATTTATATTCATGATGGCAAATGTTTAGACTTAGAAAGAAAAAAGATTACTGTATCAGGAAAAGATGTCTATCAAAGTGATTTAAATTTAAAAGATAATGACTTTATTGTTACTATGAGTGATGGGGCAATTCATGCCGGTATTGGTGCGACATTAAATTTTGGATGGGAAAGAGAAGACATTAAAAAATATTTAGAATCAGTCTATGATAAAAATATGTCCGCGAAAGCTATCGCGTGTAGTCTTGCTAAATCTTGCAACGATCTATATCTTGATAAGCCAGGTGATGATACCACCATCGCGGCAATTAAAATAAGAAAATCTTTACGTGTCCATATTATGGTTGGGCCACCAGTTGATAAAAGCAAAGATGAATATTATATTTCTAGATTTTTAAAAGATGCAGATAAGACTATTGTGTGTGGAGGAACTTCTTCAACCATAGTAGCTCGTTATCTAAATAAACCTATTGAAGTCGATTTAACTTATTTAGATAGCGATGTGCCTCCAATGGGTAAAATTGAAGGTATTGATTTAGTTACTGAAGGAGTTTTAACCTTACGTAAATTGCTAGAACTAAGTGAAGAATATTTATCTATTGTTGATTTATCGCCTAAAATTTTTATTAAAAAAGATGGTGCGACTCGTCTAGCTGATATGCTATTTATTGAGGCAAGTGATGTTGATTTTTATGTCGGACAATCAATAAACGCAGCGCATCAAGGATTACCTATTGATATTACTATGAAACTTAAATTAGTAGAATCTTTAGCAAATAATTTAAAAAAAATGGGCAAAAATGTTACATTAAATTATGATTAATATAAAATATTAAGTGAGGGAGAGTAAATGAAAACTAAAAATTTTGATACCAAAGTACAAGACTTAAAATATCGTGTTTTAAAAGAAGTTGCAAAATATGCATGGGAAGGAACTTTAATTGATCATGTTTTAGATATTCCTAATATTATTGTTCCTGGTAAAAAACCTACCATGCGTTGCTGTGTTTATAAAGAAAAAGCTATCGCGGCTGAACGGGTAAAATTAGCGATGGGTGGTAATCCTAATAATCCTAATATTATTGAAGTTATCGATATTGCATGTGATGATTGCCCAACTGGTGGTTTTCATGTCACTGATGCTTGTCGAGGCTGTTTAGCACATCGTTGTGAAGAAGCATGTCGACTTAACGCCATATATTTTGATGAAAATCGTCGCGCGCACATTGATAAGAGTAAATGTGTTGAATGTGGTCAATGCGCTAAATCGTGTTTTTATAACGCGATTATATCTTTTAAAAGACCATGCGAGGCATCTTGTAAAATTAACGCTATTAGCATGAGCGAAGATAAAACTGCTCGAATTAATAATGATGATTGTATTGCATGTGGTGCTTGCTCATATCAATGTCCTTTTGGTGCTATTATGGACAAATCATTTATTATTAATGTTATTGATTTTATTAAAAAAAGTGAAAACAACACTAAATACAAAGTTTACGCTATTGTTGCGCCATCAATCGCGGGTCAATTTAGATATGCTAAATTAGGTCAAGTTGTCGCAGGTCTTAAAAAAATTGGATTTTTTAGTGTTGTAGAAGTTGCTTTAGGTGCTGATATGGTTGCTTATCTAGAGAGCCAAGAATTAGCAAAAAAAGGCTTTTTAACTAGCTCTTGTTGTCCAGCATTTGTAAGTTATGTCGAAAAGAAATTTCCAAATTTAAAACAATATGTTTCTCATAATTTATCCCCAATGGGAACAATTGCTAAATATATAAAAGAGACAGATCCAACTTCTAAGATTGTCTTTATTGGACCTTGCACGGCTAAAAAAGCTGAAATTAAACGTGATGAAGTCAAAGGATTAGTTGATGTAGTCATGACTTTTGAAGAACTACAAGCTTTAATTGATTCTAAAGATATTGATTTAACAACTTTAGAAGATGATGTTTTAGATAATGCTTCATATTATGGTCGTATTTTTGCTCGTAGCGGTGGTGTTAGTGACGCAGTTAAACAAGCAATAAAAGAACAAAATATCGAATTTGAAGTTAAGCCTGAAGTATGTAATGGAATTGAGGCTTGCCGTCTAGCGCTTATTAAGAAAAATAATAATAAACTTGACGCTAATTTCATTGAAGGCATGGCTTGTGTTGGAGGCTGTATTGGTGGAGCAGGTAATGTTACCCACAGCATAATTAATGCAAGCGAAGTTGATAAATATGGTAGACAAGCTCTAGAAAAAAATATTACTACTGCTGTAAGTGTTTATGATTTAAACGTCAAATCAAAATAAGATGATTTATTTATTGTATGGTGATCAAAATGTAATGATTAACAATCGTTTAAAAAAGATTGTTAAAGAAAGACTTCCTTTTCAAGATGCTTTAAATTATATTACTTTTGACCTAGATAATAGCGATATCAAACAAGCTATTGATGAAGCGTGTTATTTACCTTTAGGATATGATCATAAAGTTGTTGTTATTAAAAATTGCAATTTTTTAAGAAAAACACCTTTAAAAACAAGAAATAAAAATAATGATAGCAATCAAGATTTATCTTTGTTAATAAAATATTTAAAAAAAGATAATAATCAATGCGATTTAATTTTGATTTATCAAGGTAGTGATATTAATCTTTCAAGTGACATTTATAAAATTATCAGCGAAAAAGGACAAGTTAAACAACTTCTATCAATTGAAAGAAAAGACTGGAATACATACATATATCGTTATTTTGTCGAATCTTTAAAAATTCAAATTGATCGCGACGCTATTGAAGAATTGGCTAATCGAGTCAAGGGCGATTTAAATATTTTTGTTAATGAAGCAAATAAATTATCATTATACACTGACCATGTTCGATATGAAGATGTTGTTAAATTAGTCACACGTCCTTTAGAAGATAATGCTTTTAGTATTTTTAATTATTTATTAGATAAAAATATTAATGACGCTTTAATATTATTAGATGATTTATTTTTTGATAATGTTGAACCAGTTACTTTAATATCGATGCTTGCTAATCAATTCCGTCTTCTTTTGGAAATTATTCATTTAGCAAGAAATAATAATTTAAATAATGCTCAAATTGCTGAAGAATTAAAAATAAAAGAAGTAAGGGTAAAAATATTAAAAAAATATCTTTTTACCATATCTATTAATCAAATAATGGATGTATTAGATAATTTATATTTTTTAGATTATAAAATAAAAAGCGGACAAGTCGACCGCTTCTTTGCTTTTAAAATGTTTGTAATAAATTTTAATTTTTAAAAATAAAATTTATTTTGCAATAGAATTGACTAAATTAGCAATTTCTGCTTTTTGTCTTGCACCTGTATTTTGATGTTGAATGCCATCAGAAACAGATTTATCAATTAAACGATAAGCTTCTTGCATTAATTTATTTGCTAATTCATAGTCTTTGCCTTCAACAGCTTTTCTTACTTTTTTAATAGCAGTACGAACTGCAGATTTTGCACTTGCGTTACGCATACGTGCTTTTTCATTTGTTCTATTACGTTTTTCTTGTGATTTAATGTTTGCCATAACTAATTCCTCTTTATAACGGCTATTATGATATCAAAAAAGATATTAGCATTCAACATAAATGTTGTTTTTTTACATTTTAGATATTTATTTTTTTAAAAAAAGCTATAATAGTTGATATGGAAACAAAATCTTGTCGAATTTTATTTATGGGCACTAGTGAAATATCTAGTTATGTTTTAGAATCATTAATTTTAGCTAATTATAATGTTGTTGGTGCAATTTCTCAGCCAGATAAGGCAGTTGGAAGAAAGAAAATTTTAACACCTACAAGTGTCAAATTAGTGTGTCAAAAATATCATATCAATTGTTATCAACCAATAAAAATTAGAAATGATTTTGAATTTGTAAAAGATTTAAAACCAGATGTAATTATAACATTTGCTTATGGTCAAATCGTGCCGCAGGAATTATTAGATATTCCAACGATTGGATCAATTAATTTACATGGTTCTATTTTACCAAAACTACGTGGCGCCGCTCCTATACAACGAGCGATTATTAATGGTGATAAAATAACTGGCATTACCTTAATGGAAATGGTCAATAAAATGGATGCTGGTAAGATGTATGCTAAAAAATATTTAAATATTGACGATGATGATAATTCGACAACATTGTTTAATAAAATGAAAATATTAGCTAAAGATGTTATTTTAGAATATCTTCCTTTATATATTAACGGTTCATTAAAAGGTGAAGAGCAAGATGAAAGCCAAGTTAGTTTTGCTAATATGATCAAAAAAGATGATGAAAAATTAAAATTAGATTTGACATGTAAACAATTTATAAATTGGGTTAGAGGATTAAGTGAGAATCCAGGCGGATATTTATATTTTAAAAATAAAAAACTTATTTTATACAAAGTAAAATTATCTTTACTTTCTCCTTCAAATTGTCTTGGAGAAATAATTAATGCTGATAAAAATAGTCTTACTTTTTCTTTAAAAGATGGGGCAATTGATATTCTTGAATTAAAATTAGAAGGTAAAAATAAAATGTCATATAAGGATTTTGTCAATGGTCACCATGATTTATTAGGTGAAATATTATCTTAATATGGGCATTTATCAATTAACTTTAAGTGTACATCAACTAGTTGATTTTTTATTAAGAAGTGGCGATATCGATAATCGTGTTTTTAATAAAGAAACAATGAATGAAGGTTCTAGACTTCATGCCTTATATCAAAGCAAACAAAATAATAATTATCTTGCCGAATATAATTTAAAACAAACCTTTCACTATCAAGATTATGATATAACTTTACAAGGTCGCGCTGATGGAATAATTATTGAGAAAGATACATTTATTATTGATGAAATAAAAACTAGTGTTGAAGATTTAAATACTTTTAAAGAAAAGCACCTAGATTGGCATTTAGGGCAAGCTAAATGTTATGCTTTAATGTTTTGTAAAGAAAGAAAATTAAATGATATTCAAATTCGAATATCTTATTTTAGACAAGGTAAAAAAGATAAATTATTTTTAAATTTTACTTTTCAATATGATGAATTATTAGAATTTATAAACAATCTTTTTGAGCAATATTTAAATTTTTATAATATTATTTTAAGAAATCGAATTTTGTTAAATGAAAGTATTAAAGATTTACCTTTTCCTTTTAAAAATTATCGAAATGGCCAGCAAAAGTTAGCTAAATTTGTTTATTTTGTTGGAAAACAAAGAAAAAAATTATTTGTCCAAGCTCCAACCGGTATTGGTAAAACAATGTCTTGTCTTTATCCTTTTGTCAAATTATTAAAAGATAATTCAGAAAGTAAAATTTTTTATTTGACCGCTAAAAATTCTGGTAAATTAAGCGCTGGTAACGCTATTGAAATTTTAAAAAATAAAGGGTTAAAAGCTCATTCAATTATTGTTACTGCTAAAGAAAAAATATGTCCTTATGTAGATAAAAATTGTAATCCAGATGAATGTCCTCTAACTAAATCATATTATAACAATCTAGCACGTGTCTTATCATATTGTTTAGAAAAATATGATAGTTTTAATCAAGAAAATATTTTTGATATTGCTTTAAAAGAAAGCATGTGTCCTTTTGAATTAAGTTTAGATTTATCTTTATACTGCGATATTATTGTTTGTGATTATAATTATTTTTTTGATCCTCTTGTATATATGAAAAGATATTTTGATGAGGATGCTTCTAATTTTTTATTATTAATCGATGAAGCGCACAATTTAGTAGATCGCAGTAAAGAAATGTATTCTGCAAATATTAATTTTGACAATATTAAAAAATATAAAAAAGAAAATAAAAATATCGATAATAAAAAATTAAAAAGAATTATCAATAAGCTTTATAAATTATCTAAACTATATGATTCAATTTGCCAAGATGAATACACTGTATTGTTAGATTTACTTGAAGATACAAATAAAATATTTAAAAATTTTTATAATGTCTATCTTGATATATCTAAAAATGAATCTAAATTAATTAATTCAAGATTAACTGACATTTTTTTAGATATTAATAAATTTATCAAAATTTATGAACTATATTCAGATAACTATATTTTATATTTCCATAAAAAAATCATAAAAAATAAAAGTTATGACTTAAATTTAACTTTGAAATGTCTAGATGCATCAAAATATTTATCTAGCCTTTTAAAAAATGTTAAGTCCTCAGTATTTTTTAGTGCGACATTGACACCATTTAATTATTACGCAGATGTTTTAGGAGGAGATAAAAATATTGATCCATATTTATCTTTACCATCTCCTTTTCCTATTGAAAATATGCTTATGATGATTGCCCCTAATATATCAATAAAATATAAAAAAAGATTAGAAAGTTATCAAATTGTCAGCGATTATATAAAGACTTTTATATCACATCAAAAAGGTAATTATTTTGTTTTTGCTCCAAGTTATGAATATTTAAACAATTTAATTCCTTATTTAGATGATATTGACGCTAAAAAAGTGGTTCAGACAACTGATATGGATGATATAGAGAAGCAAAAATTTTTAGATAATTTTACTTTAAATCCTGATAAGACCACTGTTGGTGTGGTTGTTTTAGGTGGAGCTTTTAGTGAAGGAATTGATTTAGTTAGCGATCGTCTAATCGGCGCAGTTATTATTGGTGTTGGATTACCAAAAGTTAGTTTTGAATTAGATGCAATAGCAAAATATTATGATAAATTAGGTATGCCTGGATTAGATTATGCTTATGTTGATCCTGGAATGAATAAAGTTATGCAAGCTGTAGGTCGTGTGATTAGAAGTGAAAAAGATAAGGGTGCAATACTATTAATTGATGAACGATATACGCTGAATAAATATCAAGATTTATTCAAAAGTGAGTGGCGCAATTACCAAGTCGTATTTAATAAAGAAGATATTAATCAATTATTGCTACAATTTTATAAAAAATAAGATAAAATATAGGCTATGGATTTTAAGCAAGAAAAAATTAGAAACTTCTCAATCATCGCCCATATTGATCATGGTAAATCCACTTTAGCGGATCGAATTTTAGAATTAACTGGCGCAGTTGAAGAACGTGAGATGAAAGATCAACTTCTCGATTCTATGGATTTAGAAAGAGAAAGAGGCATTACTATTAAACTTAATGCTGTTACAATAAAATATAACGACAATGGCGAAGATTATATATTTAATTTAATTGATACACCTGGGCATGTAGACTTTTCTTATGAAGTATCTCGTTCATTAGCAGCGTGTGAAGGAGCCTTATTAGTAGTTGATGCTTCACAAGGTGTTGAAGCACAAACTTTAGCTAATGTATATTTAGCAATAGATAATGATTTAACTATTATTCCTGTCATTAATAAAATTGATTTACCAAGCGCACAAATTGATTTGGTAAAACAAGAAATTGAGCAAAGAATTGGCATTGACGCTAGTAAAGCCTTATTAGTGTCTGCTAAAACAGGAGCTAATATTGGTGATGTATTAAAAGCAATTGTAAAAGATATTCCTTGTCCCAATGGCGATATCAATAAACCATTAAAAGCCTTAATTTTTGATAGTTATTATGATTCGTATCGTGGGGTTGTTGTATTAGTAAGAATATTTGATGGGCAAGTTAATATTGGCGATAAAATTTATTTATGTAACGCCAAAAAAGAATATCAAGTTACTGAACTTGGAATTCGCACTCCTAAAGAATTAAAACTTAAATCTCTCCAAGCTGGTCAAGTTGGTTTTATATGTGCTCAAATTAAAGACATTAAAGATGTTCATCCTGGTGATACAATAACCTTAAAAGATAATCCAACTTTATCTCCTTTACCAGGTTATCGCAAAATTAATCCAATGGTTTATTGCGGACTTTATCCAGTTGACAGCGATGATTATTTAGCTTTAAAAGAGGCTTTAGAAAAGTTAGTTTTAAACGATGCTTCTTTATTTTATGAACCTGAAACAAGTCAAGCGCTAGGTTTTGGATTTCGTTTAGGGTTTTTAGGATTGCTCCATATGGATGTGGTTCAAGAAAGATTAGAAAGAGAATATGGATTAGATTTAGTTTTAACCGCACCAAGTGTTATTTATAAAGTTACATTAACTAATAAAGAAGTAATTAATTTAGATAATCCAAGTCGCTTACCTGATCTTTCTAAAGTTGATTATATTGAAGAACCATATGTTAAGGCTGATATAATGACTCCACAGGAATATATTGGTCCAATTATGGAATTATGCCAAGATAAAAGAGGAATATATAAAGATTTAGTTTATTTTGATGATACTAGATCAATATTAACTTATGAAATACCACTTTCAGAAATTATATATAACTTTTTTGATAGACTTAAATCTGTCACTAAAGGATATGCTAGTTTAGATTATGAAATAAGTGATTATAAAAGATCTAATCTATGTAAATTAGATATTTTATTAAATGGTCAAGTTGTCGATGCACTATCTAGTATTGTTTATAAACCAAGTGCTTATAATCGTGGTTTAGCAATCATTAGAAATTTAAAAAATATTATTCCAAGACAACAATTTGAAGTTCCAATTCAAGCTGCAATAGGGGGAAAAGTTATTGCTCGCGTCGATATAAAAGCGGTTAGAAAAGATGTTTTAGCTAAATGTTATGGAGGAGATATTACTCGTAAAAAGAAACTTTTAGAAAAACAAAAAGAAGGAAAAAAACGTCTTAAAAAAGTTGGATCAATAGAGATTCCTCAAGAAGCATTTATGACAATATTAAGTATCGATGATAAAGATAATTAGTAGTTTTTTAGTATTTATAATTGCATAGTTTTTAAATTTTTATATAATAATATAAAAGAGGTAAAAATTATGGCATATGAAGAATATGGAGTTCGTTTTACAGAAGGTAAATATGCAACAAAATTAGAAGTCGCTAACGATTTACATACTCCTTTAATTGATGGAATTTGGAAAAAAATATTAGAATATCGTAAACCTTTTACTCATGCCTTACCATTATTTAGTATCGATAAAAGTATTCTTAATTTTTGCCTTTGCAATTCTATAAGTGGAAAAATTAATAGTTGTGAGATGCGACTTATTAATTTATTAAAACGTTATTCTAAATTAAATAATGAAGAGACTAATGATTTGCAATTATTTGATAATACTTGCTACGTTGATATTTTAAAGAAAATATCATCGATGAATAATTTTGACTTAGATGACAATTATTTAAGCATGGTTGCTAATAAAAAGATTAATGATGATAGTCAACATTTTAAAATGCTTACTAATTATGTTAATGCTTTAAATAAAGCCAAAAAAATATATCACAATAAATTTGATGAAGATATGATTGCTGAGCTTTATTCAACATTAATAGACAATTATGAATTAACTTATTTATATCGTAATCATGATAGCAAATCTCATTTATCAATGGTAAATCCAACTTATGAAGAAGCACCTTATCAAAAATTAGATAAACTTATGTTAGATTTATGTAATTTTGTTAATAATAGCGATGTAT
Organism: uncultured Bacilli bacterium; assembly: GCA_944358865.1. Taxonomy (GTDB): domain Bacteria; phylum Bacillota_I; class Bacilli_A; order RFN20; family CAG-826; genus CAJOOD01. The sequence goes on from CALVRV010000002.1 coordinate 29,975, forward strand.
CATACCTTGTTAAGGCAATGAGTGTCTTTTATTACATCAATTACATTAAGCCTTTTGAAAAATCTAATAAATATATGTCATTTTTATTAGCTAAAATAGTCTTAGCAAAATCTGATTTAGAAAATTTAGCTTTTGATTTAAATATAGAATCAATTCTTGTTAATTATAAAAATAGTATTCAAAAAGTATTCTTAGATGTTCAAAAAAGTAATGATTTAACTTATTTATTAATCGTGTTTTTAGATGCGACATTACAAAATTGTGAATATCTATCTGAAATTATTAATAATTTAACTGCTTTACAATTAAAAAATGAATATTATGAGCAATCTTATCAAGAAGCAAATATCAAAAAAGAAGAAGTTAAGCAAGAAAATCATATTCAGGCTCAACTTCAAAATGAACTTTCTAATATTGAAAATGAAAAACCAATTACTATAAATAAAGAAAAGACATCATCTTTAGATTCATTAGAGAGTAAGGATCTAGATGATAATAGACTAAATCTTGCGATAAATGTCTTGCCACCGTCATTAAGTGAAAAAGAATTACAAAGATTAGAGGAAGATTTATTAGAAAGTGATCCTGAACTTAAACGTGGTCAAGCTTATTTTTATGTTCGTCATTGTACGATTGGCAAACGTTACACAATAAGCCAATATAAAAAAGAATTAAGTTGTGCTTATGAAACGGCAAGAACGAGCATGGATTTACTTGCTAAATTAGGTTATTATCGTCAAGAAATGGTAAAAAATAAGAAGGTCTATACTCCAGTAAGAAGAAAGTAGGGTTATAAAATGATTTTTTTAATTGACATGAATTCACCTGTTGTAATATTGCTACTCATTTTAGGATGTGCCGCACTTATTGCAGTTATTGCTTTAATTATTTATAAAATTTTACATCCAAAATTAAAACAAGATAAAAAAATTGATGAAGAAAAAGCCTTGCAAGAAGAATTAAATCGTGTTTTAGAACCAATTGACGATGAAAAAATAAGTAAAGATATTCAAAATTATCAATCGGATGAAGATAAAAAACAAGACAAAGAAAATTAATGCTTTATATATACATATTCCATTTTGTCATAGTATATGTTCATACTGTGATTTTTTAAAGTTCATCTATAACAAAAAATGGGCTGATTTATATATTGAACAATTAAAAAAACAATATCTATTATTAAATATTAAAAAAGGACAATTAAAAACAATATATTTTGGTGGTGGAACACCAACATCTTTAAGCATTAAACAATTAAAAAATTTATTAGATATTTTTAAAAATGATATCAAATTAGCAAAAGAAGTCACCTTTGAAGCTAATGTTGAAGATTTGAATTTACAAAAATTAAAAATATTAAAACAATATGGAATTAATCGCTTATCTATCGGGGTGCAGTCATTTAATAATGAAATATTAAAAGAAATGAATCGCCATCATAATAAAATAGATGTTGTTAAATGTATTAAACTGGCAAAAAAAATTGGATTTAATAATATTAATATTGATTTAATTTTTGGTTATGAAAAACAAGATTTTGAAATATTAAAAGATGATATAAAAAATGTTTTAAGTTTAAATGTAGAACATATATCTTGTTATAGTTTAATTTTAGAAAAAAATACTAAATTATATTTAAAAAATAAAAACGCTAAAGATGATGATACTTTAAGATCTTATTTTGACTATGTCCATAAAACATTAAAAAAACATGGTTATATACATTATGAAATATCAAATTTTGCGAAAAAAGGCTACTTTAGCAAGCATAATTTAAATTATTGGAAAGATAATCAATATTATGCATTAGGAGTTGGGTCAAGTGGATATGTTAACAATTATCGTTATAAGTATAGCGGTAATCTAATTTCATATCTAAAAGGGGAATATAATTTTGTTGAAAATGAAAAAATAACTTTAAAAGATGATGTTTTATATTATTTAATGTTAAATTTAAGAACAAAATTTGGTTTTACATATAAAGATTTTTATCAAAGATTTAATTTTGATATTTTGATAATTAAACCATTACTTAATAAATTTAAACAAGAAAAATTATTAAAACTAAACAAAAATAATATGGCATTAACTTATGATGGTGCGATGATATTAGATAGTGTAGTTATAGATATTATCAGCACTTTAGAAAAAGAAAAATGTCTAAATGATTGATAATTTATTTTATTTATAAAATAATAGTAATTTTTAAACAAAATTAGCACTTTTTTGTTGACAGTGCTATTTTTGCGCATATAATAGTATTTAGCACTTGGGTAATATAAGTGCCAAAGGAGGTTAAGATGACTCTTAATAGACGTGATCAAATTCTAAAACTCATCGTTGAACATTTTATTAAAACAGCTCAACCTGTTGGTAGCAAGACTTTGATTGAAGAGTATCATCTTAAATATTCTTCTGCGACAATTCGTAACGAGATGTATGCCTTAGAACAACTGGGATATTTAGAAAAAACTCATTCATCATCTGGACGTGTACCAAGTGCGGAAGGATATCGTTTTTATTGTGAATATCTTAGAGATAGAAATATCGATGATCAATTTAAAATCATGGTTCAAGATATTTTAAAAGAAAAAAGCAAATCTATTGACGATATTATTAAATCTTCATGTCAAATATTATCACATATGACTAACTTAGTTTCTGTAGTGCTAGGACCAGATGTAAAAAAAGAACTATTAGCCTCAATTCAATTTATTCCTTTATCATTAACTAGCGCTTCAGTAATATTTGTAACTAATCAAGGCTATGTTGAAAATCGTACATTTGTCGTTGATGATAATGTCAGCATGAACGACTTAAAAAGTTGCTTACAATTATTAAATGATCGATTAGTAGGCACGCCTATTAGTGAATTATTAGATAAGATGACTGCTTTAAGACCTGTTTTAAGTGAATATATTATTCAACACGACATTGTTTATAAAGCGATTATGGAAGCCTTTATTAAATTCGCTAATGAAAGAATAGCGTTATATGGAAAAAATGAATTATTAAATCAACCAGAATTTAATAGTTCAACTGAAACAATTAAAAAGATGATTCAATTGTTAGAATCGCCTAATGAATTAAAAAATAGTGCTTCAAATAGTCAAAGCGATTATAAAGAAGGTAACATTATGATTCATATAGGTAATAACAATAAAGATAATCCTGATGTATCAATTATTACAACTAAACTTCAGATTAGTGATATTCCTGAAGGAACAATTGCCTTGATTGGTCCAAAAAGAATGGATTATGATAAAGCCTTATCTTCATTAGAATTTTTAATAAAACAACTACAGGAATATTATAAAAAGGAGGGTTAAAATAAATGGTAGAAAATCAAAAAAACGAACAGGATGTTTCTTCATCAGAAGAAAAAGAATTCATTGGTAAAAAAGCCTATAAAGAAAAACTTTTAAAAAAAGATGAAGAAATTGAAAAATTAAAAAAAGAAATTGAAAAATGGAAAAATGATTACTATTTAGCTTTCGCTGATACTCAAAATCTAAGAAAGGCTCTAGAAAAAGATTATTCTAACGCTTTAAAGTATCGCGCAGAAGGATTTTTAGAAAAATTGCTTCCAGTTATTGATAGTTTCAATTTAGCACTTCAAAGTAAACCAACTGATCCAGCTTTATTAAATTATTTAACTGGATTTGAATATATTTATAAAAACATTGTCAGTGCATTAGAAAGTGAAGGTGTAAGTGAAATTAGACCACAAATAAATTCAAAATTTGATGCATCGACAATGAACGCAATTGATACAGTTTTAGACGATGGTGAAGAAAATTTAGTTAAACAAGTCTACTGTGTTGGAATTAAACTTCACGATCGTATTATAAGACACGCCAATGTGGTTGTTAGTAAAAAACCACAAGAAAAAACTAACATAGAAAAAACTGAGGAAACTCAAGCTTAATAGGAGGAAATAAATATGGCAAAAGAAATCATTTTAGGTATCGACTTAGGTACCACAAATTCAGTCGTCAGTTATCTTCAAGCTGATGGAAAAGTAAAAGTTATTCCTAATCCAGAAGGAACAATGACAACTCCTTCAGTCGTCGCTTTTAAACCTAGTGGCGAAGAAATTGTTGGTAACGCTGCTAAAAGACAAGCTGTTACTAACCCAGATACTGTTTCTAGTATTAAACGTAAGATGGGAACTTTGGAAAAAGTTCATATCAATTGTTTAAATAAAGACTTTACACCACAAGAAATTTCAGCAAAAGTTTTAGCTTATATGAAACGCTATGCCGAAGAAAATATTGGTCAAAAAGTCGAAAAAGCAGTTATTACTGTTCCAGCATATTTTAATGACGCACAAAGACAAGCAACAAAAGATGCCGGTCAAATTGCTGGCTTAGATGTTGTTAGAATTATTAATGAACCAACCGCTGCCGCACTTGCCTATGGAATTGATAGCGGAAAATCAGAAAAAGTTTTAGTTTTTGATTTAGGTGGTGGAACATTTGATGTCTCTATCCTTGATATTGGTGATGGAACATTTGAAGTTGTTTCTACAGCAGGTGATAATCATTTAGGTGGTGATGACTGGGATATGGTCATCGCTGATTGGATTAAAGCTCAAATCAAAATTCAAACTGGTGTTGAATTAAACGATAAGATGGCATTACAAAGATTTAAAGATGCTGCTGAAAAAGCTAAAATCGAATTATCTAGTTCTTTAGAAACTACCATTTCATTACCATTTATTGGTATGTCAAATAATGGCCCAATCAATTTTGAGACAACTTTAACAAGAGCAAAATTCCAAGAATTGACAAAACATTTATTAAATAGATGTGAACAACCATTAAAACGCGCTCTTAGCGATGCAAAATTAACCGCAAACGATCTAAATCAAATCTTATTAATCGGTGGTTCAATTAGAATGCCCGCTGTCCAAGATTTGGTAAAAAGATTAACTGGTAAAACACCAAACTTATCTGTTAACCCTGATGAAGCTGTTTCTATTGGTGCAGCTATCCAAGGTGGTGTTGTTTCTGGCGATGTTAAAGATGTTGTTTTACTTGACGTTACTCCATTAACATTAGGTATTGAAACATTAGGTGGAGTTATGACACCATTAATTTCTAGAAATACAACAATTCCAACCACTAAATCACAAATTTTCTCAACTGCCGCGGATAATCAACCTGCTGTTGATATCTCGGTCTACCAAGGTGAAAGACCAATGGCAAGAGATAATAAATTACTTGGTCATTTCCAATTGACTGGAATTAAACCAGCTAGAAGAGGTGAACCAAGAATTGAAGTTACATTCTCAATTGATGTCAATGGTATTGTTAAAGTATCCGCAAAAGATTTAGATACTCAAAAAGAACAAAATATTACTATCTCTGGTTCTAGCGGCCTTTCTAAAGCAGATATTGATCGTATGGTTAGAGAAGCTGAAGAAAATCGTGAAGCAGATGAAAAACGTAAAGAAGAAGTTGAATTAAAAAATAAAGCTGAAAGCTATATAAACGATATTGACGCTGCATTAAGAGAAAAAGGAGATAGTCTTGATCTAACTCAAAAAGAACAAACTCAAAAATTAAGAGATGAATTAAAGAGCGCTCTTGATAATAATGATATTGAAACATTAAAAAATCGTATTAACGAATTAGAACAAGCCGCAGCGTATATGGCTAATGCTCAAGCAAATGGCAATAACAACAACAATAATCAAGGAGGAACACCAGGTTCTAATCCAGACGATGTTGTTGATGCAAACACTAATGACGGTCAAGCTTAATTGATGCTTTATGGGGCAAGTTATATAGAATTTGCCCCTTTAATTAATTAGAAAGGAGAATGTTATGGCGCAAAAAACTGATTTATATCAAGTTTTGGGTGTAAATAAATCTGCTAGTAAAGATGAAATTAAATCAGCATATCGTAAATTAGCAAAAAAATATCACCCAGACAATAAAGAAACTGGCGATGAAAAGAAATTTAAAGAAGTTCAAGAAGCCTATGATATTCTTTATGATGATCAAAAACGTGCTGCTTATGATCGTTTTGGTTTTGCTGCTTTTGACCAAGCTGGCGCAAATCCTGGCCAAGGTAACCCATTCTCTGGTTTTAGTGGATTCCAAGGTGGTAACCCATTTGGTGACGAAGGCATTGATTTAGGCGACATTTTTTCTTCATTTTTTGGAGGCGGTGGTTCACAAAGAAGAAGTCAATCCGCTGCTGGTCCTTTAAGAGGAAGCGATATTGTCATGAAATTGACAGTGGATTTTATGGACACTATCAATGGCAAAGATGTTTCTATTCCATATACATATGATATGCCTTGTCCTGATTGTAACGGAACAGGGGCAAAAACTCCTAATGATGTTAAAACATGTACTAATTGTAATGGCCGTGGTTATGTTAGAGTGCAAAGAAGATCATTATTTGGTGTTGTTGAAAGTCAAGAAGTATGTCCAACTTGTGGTGGCAAAGGCAAAATTATTGTTAATCCATGTCCAAAATGTAATGGTAAAGGATATATTAGAAGTAAAATTGATTTAAAATTACATATACCTGCCGGTATTAACAATGGTCAACAAATTCGTGTCAGTGGAAAAGGCGAAAGAGGTAGAAATGGTGGTCCAAATGGTGATTTATATGTTCAAATGGACGTTAAAAAACATCCTATCTTTACTCGAAACGGCAATGATATATATGTAGATTTAACATTATCTATGGTTGACGCTGCTTTAGGAGAAGATGTTGAAATTGAAACTGTTTATGGTAAAAAAATACTTTCGATTCCTTCTGGAACACAACCTAATACCACATTGCGTATGAAAGGATATGGTGTTAAAGATTTAAAAACTGGTAAACCTGGAGATCAATATGTCAATGTTAAAATTGTTATTCCAACTTCACTTAAAAGAAATGAAAAAGACTTGCTTAATCAATTTAAAGCATTAAGGCAAGGTAAAAAATAAATAAATTTTGATAAAAATTAGCACCTTTTAAAAAACTTGACTATAAGTAATTAGAGGTGCTTTTTTATGTATTTTATTAAACAAATAGACAATCATGACTGTGGATTTGCATCACTTAAAATGCTTTTAGCAAATATTTATAAGGACAAACGTTATTTATATTTAAAGCAAGACTTAAATAAGAAACGTTATTCATATTTAGAATTAATAAATATTGCTAAAAAATATAATCTTAGTTTAACTGGTTTAAAATTTATAAAAGAAAACGAATTAAAAAAATATCGTAACAAAATATTTTTAGCAACAATAAAAATAGGTGAGACCAATCATTTAGTTATGATTAAAAAAGGAAGACATTTATTAAAAGTTTATGATCCTAATCAAGGTATATATTATTTAAGTTATAAAAAGTTTTTTAAGGTGTGGGATAAAACAATTTTATCTATTTTAAATTATAAAGAAAACACTTTAAAAAATGATGATTTATTAACTATTTATAAATTAAGACCTTTATATGGTATATCTAACATAATATTTAGATTTATTTCAATAATTAGTATAATTTTAGGACTTTTCTTTGTATCTTATAAAACTTATTTTTATGTTGCGATTGCTTTATTTTTTATTTCCTTATTAGGAGAAGTATTTTATCGATTGTCATCAATAAAATCACTTAAAAAAATCGATATAGATTTTGCAAATAAATTTCAAATTAAAGATGGGTTTTATGATGTCTTTTACAATAATTTTTTAAATTATAAAAAAATGTATGTGACAAAAAACGCTAATGTAGTTTTTTCAATCTTACTAGCGATTTTTATATTGACACTTTTTATAATTAATGGGGTAAGTAATATTTATTTTTTAATTTTTGCTATTATATTAGCTTTTATTAATGTTGGAATAATTAAACCGATGTTTTATAACGCTTCAAATAAATTAGCTTTAAAAGAGCAAAAATATTTAAAAGAAAAATATGATCTAAATATGTTAAAAACAATTTCTAATGATTCATATAAGATCGCTAATAACTTTTTATTTTTTGAAGCAATGTTTATTGTTTTAATTATTTTAATGTGCAGCATATCTAGTTTTCTTATTAGCGGATTTGATATCTCCTATGTCGTTTTTTATAGTGTCACAATTGCTTTTTTTAAAAAACAATTTGAAGAAATTCTTTCTTTTAATAAAAAAGAAAAAGAATTTAAAAAGCAACAAGTGCTAATTGCAAATATGTTAGATGATATATAAAAATAATATGACATTATTTTTTTAATAAATTTGTGATAAAATATAATTCCAAGGATGAAAAAAATAGATTTTACTTCGTTTTCTAAATCATATAACCGTTTTAAAAAGGTTTACAATCGTCTGTTAACTATTACTTTAAAAAGGTTAAATGTCAAAGCTAATATATATGTTAGCTGCATTATTTGTGATAACGATTATATCCATAAAATTAATAAGGATTACCGTAAAATTGATCGTCCTACCGATGTCATAAGTTTTGCTTTTTTAGACGATGGTAAAAGATTTGATTTGTTAAATCAAAAATGTGATATCATTCTTGGAGAAATCTACATCTCATATCAAAAAGGGATCGAGCAAGCAAAAGAATATGGCCATAGTTTAGATAGAGAAATGTCATTTCTATTTGTTCATGGATTGCTTCACTTATTAGGATATGACCATCAAAATAAGATGGAAGAAGAAATTATGTTTAATCTTCAAGAAGAAATTTTATCGTCGTATCAGGAGGAAAATATTATGACAAATGAAAAAGAATTAGTCGCCAGCGCTTTAAAAGCACGAGAGTTATCTTATTCACCTTATTCTAATTTTGCAGTTGGAGCCGCACTTTTATGTAAAGATGGAGATGTAATTTTAGGCGCAAATATTGAAAATTCTTCTTATCCTTTATCAATGTGTGCAGAAAGAAACGCAATTTATTCTGCTTATCTTAAAGGAAAGAAAAAAGAAGATATTGTCGCACTTGCTATTGCTGCTGATAGCGATAATCCTTGTTCTCCTTGTGGCGCGTGTCGACAAGTTATGAGCGAACTTCTATCAAAAGATTGTAAAATAATTTTAGCTAATGTAAAAGGAGACATGAAAGTAGTAAGTGTTAATGATTTACTTCCTTTTGCTTTTTCTAGTGAGGATTTAAATAAATAATGAAATCTGGTTTTGTTTCTATTGTTGGACGACCTAATGTAGGTAAATCCACTCTTTTAAATGCGATATTGAAAAGTAAAATATCTATCGTTACTAATAAAGCTCAAACGACAAGAAATAACATCAAAGGAATTTATAATGAAGATGATGTACAAATTGTTTTTTTAGATACGCCAGGTATTCACAAACCTTTTTATAAATTAGGTGATGAAATGAATAATATGGCTTATAAGAGCTTTAAAGATATTGATGCTTTAATTTTAGTAGTGGATGCTTCTTTAAAATATTCAAGTGGTGATGAATTTTTAATTTCGCATTTAAAAATCGCTAATGATATACCTATTTTTATTGTTTTTAATAAAATTGATTCAACTAATATTGTTTTAATTAATGAATTAAAAGAAAAATATCATCAATGTTTTCCTAAAGCAAAAATGATTGAAACTGTCGCTAATAATGATTTTAATGTCGATTTTTTATTAAAAGAAATAATCAATATATTACCTGAAGGTCTTAAATATTATCCTGATGATCAACTTTCAGATCGCGATATGCGTTTTCAAGCTAAAGAAATAATACGAGAAAAAGCCTTGCTTTTATTAGATAAAGAAGTTCCACATTCTCTTGCTGTAGAAATAGAACAATATAAAGAAAATAAAAATAAAACTATTATAGATGCATGCCTAATTTTAGAAAAAGATTCTCAAAAAGGCATAGTTATTGGTAAAAACGGACAAATGATTAAAAAAATAGGATCAAAGGCAAGAAAAGAACTCGAAGATTATCTAGGTGAACATGTTGTTTTAAATTTATATGTTAAAGTAGAACCTGACTGGAGAAACAAAAACAATTTATTAAAACAATACGGTTATAACAAAAATTCAAATTAATAAATATGAAAATAATAATCTTAAATATATCACCATATAAGGATAATGATGCGATAATAAGCGCTTTTAATAATGATGGAAGCTATGATTTTATTGCACGAGGAATTTTAAATAGCAAAAATAAATTGGCTATGCTAAATAATCCGTTGACATATGCTGAAGTCGAGATAAGCAAATCTAAAAAAAGTCAGTATGAATCAATTAAAAATGCAAATGTTATTTTTAGTTGCATGGAATTAATGTCTAATTTTAATGATTTGATGTGGTGCTCCATTTTAGCAGATGTCATTAAAAAATGTTTAAATCAAGATGAAAGGCCTCTAATTTTTAAACCATTATTAATAACTTTAGGAGCTTTAAAAGCTAATTTTAATAAAGAAATTTATATTTTATCTTTATTAGGCTTAATTTTAAAATTAAGTGGTTTCGAAATGAATGTTAGCGAATGTAATATTTGCCATAACAAAGATAACATAACTAATTTTTCATTAAAAAGAGGTGGATTTATTTGTAAAAATGATAACCTTGATAATAAAAATCTAAGTAGGGAACAATTAATTTTATATCGCGACATATTTAAAGGCTTTGTTTACTATGGCAAGGAAAAATATCAAATAACAAATGATGATTTTAAAAAAATAAGCAAAGATATTTTAAATTTCATCGCTGATGTATTAGACTTTGAAATAAAAAATATAACTTTGTTATATGATTAATATTTTGTAAATATTTTTACCACTATAGAGGGTTGACAAAATAGCATAAAAAAAATAAAATTTCTTTCGTGTGCGCACGAAAGGGAAACAACTATGTCGAAATTTAGCTTTGAAAAAATAACAACTCATCTACAAACTTCAGGATTTCTATTTCCTGGTTCACAAATTTATGGTGGACTTTCAAATACATGGGACTATGGTCCTTTAGGAAGTGAAATAAAAAACAACATTTCTAAGATGTGGTGGAAAAAATTTGTTCAAGAAAGCACTACAAATGTCGGTATTGATGCAGCAATATTAATGAATCCTAAAGTTTGGGAAGCGACTGGCCATGTTTCAAGATTTAATGACCCATTAATTGATTGCAAAAATTGTAAATCCCGTCATAGAGCAGATGAATTAATCGAACAACAATTTCAAGATGTTGATGTTAATGCCATGTCTAATGAAGAAATGGATAAATTTATTAAAGAAAATCATGTTAAGTGTCCAGTATGTGGTAAATCAGATTTTACAAGTATAAGACAATTTAATATGATGTTTAAAACCCATATTGGTGTTACACAAGATTCTTCTAGTGTTGTTTATTTAAGACCAGAAACTGCGCAGGGCATGTTTGTTAATTTTAAAAATGTCTTAAGAGCAACTAGAAGAAAATTGCCATTAGGAATTTGTAATATAGGTAAAGCTTTTAGAAACGAAATTACTCCAGGGCAATTTACTTTTAGAACAAGAGAATTTTCCCAAATGGAAATGGAATTTTTCTGCCAACCAGAAACTGATTTAAAATGGTTTGAATATTGGAAAAAATATTGTTACAACTTTGTTTTGTCATTAGGAATTAAAGCTAGTAATTTAAGATTTAGAGATCATGAAAAAGAAGAATTAGCTTTTTATAGTAAAGCCACTAGTGATATTGAATATAATTTCCCATTTGGTTGGGGTGAAATTTGGGGTATTGCTGACCGCACTGATTACGATTTAAAAAGACATATGGAATATAGTAAAGAATCATTAGAATATCTTGATCCAGTAACAAATGAAAAATATGTCCCATACTGTATTGAACCTTCTGTTGGTCTAGATAGACTTGTTTTAATGACACTTTGTGATGCCTATGATGAAGAAACATTAGAAAATGGCGATACTAGAGTAGTAATGAGACTTCATCCTGCTGTGGCAACTTATAAAATAGCAATTTTACCGCTACAAAAAAAACTAGAAGAAAAGGCTCATGAAATTGAAGCGATATTAAGAACTTACTTTAATGTTGTTTATGATGAAACTGGTTCAATTGGAAAAAGATATCGCCGTCAAGATAGTATTGGAACACCATTTTGTTTAACAATAGATTTTGATACTTTGCAAGATAATTGTGTCACTATTCGTGAACGAGATTCTATGCAACAAATAAGACTACCAATTAAAGATTTAGTCAATTATTTTTCAGTAAAAGTATTTTTTTAGTAGATTTTAGGTATTTGTAATGGCATTTGATCAATCATTAATTAACGATGTTTTACATCATGCGGATATCGTCGATATTATTTCTAGATATATTGATGTTATTCAAAAAGGAAGAGAATATGTAGCTCTTTGTCCTTTTCATGATGATCGAAATCCATCTATGCAAATTTCTAAAACAAAACAAATTTTTAAATGCTTTGTATGTGGTTCGGGTGGAAACGCGATTAAATTTGTTGAGATGTATGAACATCTTAATTTCTTTGATGCGATGCGTAAAGTAGCGCAATTATCAGGTTATAGCGATCCACGTTTAGAAATAAAAAGTAATGTTAAAGCAAAAGACCCTCAAATTGTTAATTTAGAGAATTGTATTAATGATTTGAATGTCTATTACCAATACGCCTTAAATACTAGCGAAGGTCAAGAGCCATTAAAATATTTAAATCAAAGAGGAATCGATGATCATATTCGCAAAAAATTTCAAATTGGATATGCCTTTAAAGATGGTGTTAGCACGTGTAAATACCTTCAATCAAAAGGTCATTCGTTACGTAGTATTGAATTAATTGGTATTGCAAGTGTAAATAAAGACGTTTATAGCGATTTAAATCAAGGACGTATTATATTTTCTATTTGTGATTCAAATGGCCAAGTTGTTGGTTTTTCTTCGCGTCGATATTTAGAAAATGATGATTCACCTAAATATATTAATTCGCCTGAAACACCTTTATTTCATAAAAGTGACATTTTATATAATTTTCATAACGCTAAAAACGAAGCCAAAAAATTTAATTATGTCTATGTTGTCGAAGGTTTTATGGATGCGATTGCTTTAGAAAGAATAGGCATCAGCAGTGTATGCGCTTTGATGGGAACAGCCTTTACAAATCAACATTTATCTTTGTTAAGATCTTTAGGTGTTGAAATAAGATTTTGTCTTGATGGTGATGAGGCTGGACAAATGGGGCATATGCGTGTCATTAATATGTTAAAAAATAGCGACATAAATTGCCGTTTTGTTAAAAAAGACACTAATTTAGGTAAAGATAGCGATGAAATATTAACAAAACATGGCCAAGAAAAATTAAAACAATATTTAAATAATCTTTTAACTATTAGCGATTTTATTTTTGATTATTATGAAAATACTTCATCTTTAAAAAGCGCAAAAGATAGACAAAATTTAATTAAATATTTTTTACCTCTTCTTTTAAATTGCAAATCTGAGCTTGAATTTGATGATTATATTGATAAATTAGCTAAAGTTTCTCGTTATAGCGCAGATTCAATAAGAAATTTAGTTAATAAAGCTAAATTAGATAAAGAAGACGATCCAAATAAAATTATTTCTAATTTTCATCCAGAAAAGAAATATTTAAATCGTTTTCGTCTCGCTGAAAAAGAAATTTTATACTACATGTTAAAAGATGAAAAAGCAATTCAATTTTATGAAAACAATATTGAAACATTTTATGATGATATTTATCGACGTATCGCTGATTATATCTTAGATTTTTATCATCAAAATAAAAATATCAATGTTTCTTTATTAACTTCTTCTATAGAGGCAAAAGAAAGCTCTAATAGCGATGAAATTATTAAAGAAATTTTAGATATTTCTTTTGAAAGCAATCATCCTGACAATGTTGATAAAAATTATTATGAATCTGTTTTTGAAACTATTCAAAAAGAAAAAAATAAATTGTATAAGAAAATGACATTAGAAAAAATGTTAGAAAATAAATCAAGTCAAGATAAAGCAAGAATTTTAGCGGATTGGAATAAAAAGATGGTTAAAACCAAGTCTTAATTAGGAGGAAATTATGGCAAGATTAAAAGAAAAAACAAAATCAACAAGCAAAAAACCAGCCCTTAAAAACGCTTTGAAAAAGATCGAAAAAAGTGATGGTACTTTAGTAACATTAGATGAAATTAAAACAAATCTTGTTAAAATTGCAAAAAACAATAATAACGAGATTGAACAAAGCGACATCTATGATGCCTTAGAAGATTATGAAATTGATGATAGTACGCTTGATGATCTTATCGATTATTTTAAAGAATTAAATATTAAAATCATCACCGATGATAATATTGACGAAGAAGATGAAGAAATCGATGATAGCAACATTGATTTAGATGAAAACATGTCAGAAGAAGATGATTTTTTAGAAAATGATGATATGTCTGATGAAGATGAAGAAATTTCTAGCGCTGATCATTTTGATAGCATCATGGCTGGTGATGTTCGTGTCAACGACTCGGTTAAAATGTATTTAAAAGGTATTGGTAAATTTGAACTTTTAAAACCTGAAGAAGAACCAATTTTAGCGCAAAAAATCATCGAAGGTGATGAAGAAGCAAAAGATCGCTTAATAAACGCTAATTTACGTTTAGTTGTTAATATTGCTAAACATTATGTAGGACGTGGCTTACAATTCCTTGATTTAATTCAAGAAGGAAATCTTGGTCTTATGAAAGCTGTTGAAAAATTTGATCACACGAAAGGATATAAATTTTCAACATATGCGACATGGTGGATTAGACAAGCAATTACTAGAGCTATTGCCGACCAAGCTCGTACAATTCGTATTCCAGTTCATATGGTAGAAACAATTAACAAGATGACACGTATTCAAAGACAATTAGTGCAAGATTTTGGCCGCGAACCAACTGCAGAAGAAATTTCTGAAGCAATGGATGGAGCATTAGAGCCTAAAAAGATTCGTGAAATCCAAAGAATTGCAATGGACCCAGTATCTTTAGAAACTCCAATAGGTGAAGAAGATGATTCACATTTAGGTGATTTTATTGAAGATAAGGAATCTGTCTCGCCATCAGATTATGCAACTAATCAGTTATTGAGCGAAGAATTATCTAACATTTTAGGCGATTTAACCGAAAGAGAAGAAAGAGTTATCCGTCTTCGTTATGGTTTAGATGACAATCGAGTTAGAACTTTAGAAGAAGTTGGCAAAGAATTTGGTGTAACTCGTGAAAGAATTAGACAAATCGAAGCAAAAGCTATTCGTAAATTAAGACATCCAACAAGATCGAAAAAATTGGGAGATTATACTGGCAAATAAAATGCAAAAATTATCAAAAAGATTAAACAAAATATACGATTTTGTTGATGCTGGGAGCGTAGTTTTTGATATTGGCGCAGATCATGGAAAACTTATTATTGAATTAGTTAAAACCCATAAAATTAGCCATGGATACGCTAACGAAAATAAAAAAGGACCATACAACATACTTTCTTTGGCATGTCAAAATTATCCTAATATTGCTGTCTTATTTAGTGATGGAATAGATAATTTACCAATTGATGTAAATACATTAGTGCTTGCTGGTATGGGTGGCCATTTAATAGTTAACATATTAACAAAGCATCAAGAAAAATTGCAACAAATCGAAAATATTATAGTGGATGCTCATAGCGATATAAGATATATAAGAGAAAAATTAGCGTCTCTATCATATCAAATTGTTTTAGAAGATGTAGTTTTAGAAAAAAATGTTTATTATGAAATAATAAAATTTCAAAGATGTGTGAATATAACTAAATATACAGATGATGAACTTAATTTTGGACCGCTTCTTTTAAAAACAAAACCAACTCTTTTTAAAGACAAGTATCAAAAAAGAATTCGGATAATCAATTCTTTACTTAAAATTGAAAATCTTTCATCATATAAAATTAATAAATTAAAAAAAGAAAAGGATAAGTTGGAGGAAATAATTAATGAACACTAGATCTTTATTAATAAAATTAAGCAAGCAATTTCCTAAATCTATTGCAAAAAAACATCATGATTTTGTCGGTCTAATGGTAGGAAAACTTCCAACTGAAGTTCATAAAATCTTGCTTTGCTTAGATTTTGATGATGAAGTGTTAATTCAAGCAAAACAATTTCAACCTGATTTAATTTTAACACATCATCCTTTTATTTATGGTCGTAAGTCATTTGTTTTAAAAAATGACCTTATTAAAAAAAGACTTTATGAAGAATTAGAAAAACTTAATATTCCCGTATATAGCATGCATACAAATTTTGATGAAGGCAAAGGTGGAATGAATGATGCATTAATGGAAAAATTAGATGTTACTGACGTCTATCAAAGCCAAATAGAGCCAATGATGCGAATCGCTAAGTTAAAAAAACCAGCAAAAAGTAAAGAAATAGCAAAAATAATTAAAGATAAATTTAACATATCTTATGGATTATTATGTGGAAGAGATGATAAATTAATCAATTCTATCGCCTTAATCGCTGGAGGCGGCTCAAGAAGTTGGATAAACGCTAAATTAGAAGGTGCAGATATGTATATTTCTGGTGATGCGCCTCATCATGTTAGACGTGATATCATAATTAATGACTATGTTTATTTAGATTTGCCTCATGAAATAGAAAAAATATTCATGCCAACAATGAAAAATATTTTATTAAATATCGATAGTTCTTTACAAATATTAGTTGTAGATCATGAAATAGAACCATTAGTTATTTAATTTTAATAAATATTCTTTAAGTTCCTCAAGTTGTTCCATACTTGTTGAGGTGCCTCCTAAAACAATAATGTGTTGGAGGCTTTTTATTTTTAATAAATCGATTTCATCTGTATTAGAAACAAAACTAACATAACAATTTGAATATCTTTTTTTAGCTAATTCAAATAATCTTGTTGTATTACTTGATTTTAAAGAACCACATACGATTATTCCATCAACATCATTAGGCAAATTTAAAAGAGATTTTTGTCTAATTTTTGTAAAATTACATATCTCATTAGCGATTTCTAAATGAGGGATTATTTTTTTTAATTGATTATGTAGGCTATCTAACTGAATATAACTTAGTGTAGTTTGATTTATGCAATAATAATCATATTTAGTATTAAAATAGTAATTAATTGGTTGATTATAATCAACAAAAATAATGTCTTTTGATAAGCTTAACGCTAATAGTGTTTCAGCGTGATTTTTAATACCAATATAAATTACCTTCTTTTTCTTATTTAAGGCTTCTATTATTAAATCTTGACATCTTTTTACCATCGGACATATTGCATCAACGACTTTAATTTGTCTTGCTTTTGTTATTTTTTCAAGCTTAATATCATGACCATGGGCAGGAAATATCAAAATATCATTTTTATTTATCTTTTGAATTTCTTTTTCATATTCGTTATAAGGAACATTAATTGTTATTATGTTTTCTAATTCTAATTTTTTAATAATTTCTTCATTATGAACGAGCATTCCTAAAACATATATTTTTTGATTTGGATTTTCTTTTCTTGCTTTAAAAGCTATTTCTATTGCGTTTTTAACACCATAGCAATAACCTGAATTTTTTAAAATTTCTACTACCATCTTTGTTATTTTATCATGTTTAAGTTTAAATTAATCTTAAAAATTAATATAATTAATTTATAAAGGACTCAATTATGAAATTTTCAAGTTTTAATCTAAAAACTAAATTAGTAGCCGCTCTAGATGAGCTAGGTTATAAAAACGCAAGCGCGATACAAGAAATTGTTATACCAAAAGCTTTAAAAGGCAGAAGTCTTATCGTTAAATCAATGACAGGAAGTGGAAAAAGTCATTGTTTTATCATTCCGATTTTAAATAATTTAAAATTAGATAATAAAAACGCTCAAAGTATAATTATTTCTCCAACACGAGAATTAGCAAGACAAACATATTTATTTTTTAAACAATTCGAACCGTATTTTGAAGGATTGAATGTTAAATTGCTTATTGGTGGTCACCAACAAAAAGATGATGAGGTATTAAAAAATAATCCTCCTCATATTATTATTGCAACACCAAAACGTGCGAATGATATTCTAGTTTTAGAAAGTTTTATTAAGTTAGGATGTGTAAAAACTGTTGTCTTAGATGAAGTGGATATGATGATGGATATGGGTTATTTTAATGATATCGATCAGCTTTTAAAACGTCTAAAAGATATTCAAATTATGTCTTTTAGTGCTTCATATCCTAATAAGGTTATTCATTTATTAAAAAAATATATGCCAGTCGATGAAATTATATCTTTAGATGATAATATCACAAATGATAATGTTACACATTTTGCAATTGACATTAAACATCAAGACAAAAATGAAATGGTTTATAAATTTATTGATAAATTTAATCCATATGGATTAATTATTTTTTGTTCATTAAAAAGCGATGTAAATGTTGTTTATAATTATTTAATAGAACATAAAATAAAATGTGGAATGCTTCATGGTGATCTAAGTCAAAGAGAAAGAAAAAACATGATGAAAATGTTTAAAAATAATGATTTTCATATTATGGTTTGTAGCGATATGGCAAGTAGAGGCTTAGATTTAGATAATATTAGTGATGTTTTAAATTATGATTTACCAAACAATGAAGAATTTTATTTTCATCGCGCTGGACGTGTCGGAAGAATGAATAAAAAGGGGAACTGTTATTCTTTTTATAATGTTGACAGTGTTGATAAAATAACTAATTTAGAAAAAAATAAAATCACTTTTACATATTTAGTTTATAAAAATAATGATTTTATTTCGTCTTTAAAAGTTAAAAAAGAAAGAAAAAATAATCGTCTTGATCCTGAAATAATCGAATTAAATAAAAATATAAAAATTGCAAAAAGCAAGGCTACTACTAAAAAAGTAAAACCAAATTACAAAAAGAAAGTAAAAGTCGCTATTAATGAAGTAAAAAGAAAATATAAAAAAGAAAAAATTAAAAAGGAAATAAAAAAACAATTAAAGAAAAAATATCAACAAGGAGATTTTTAATAATGAATAAAGATTTAATTATTGGTTGCCACGTTTCAATGAACGCGCCTGATTATTATTTAGGAAGCGTTAAAGAAGCTCTATCTTATGGGGCGAATACTTTTATGTTTTATACTGGAGCGCCTCAAAATTCTTATCGAAAACCTTTAGAAGAATTAAAAATTAGTGAAGGGCGTCAATTAATTAAAGAAGCTGGAATTAATGAAGATAATATCGTTGTTCACGCTCCATATATTGTAAACTTAGCTAATATGAATGATTTAGAAAAACATGAGGCTAGTAAAAGAATTATTGCTAACGAATTAATAAGATGCGAAGCATTTAATGTTCATGTTTTAGTTCTGCATCCTGGCGCTCATATGAATAAAGGTGAAGATTTTGCTCTTAATGCGATTGCAAAAGCTTTAGATGATATTTTTTCAAAATTACCTCAAGACAATCATGTTAAAATTGCTTTAGAAACAATGTCAGGAAAAGGAAGTGAAGTAGGAATTAATTTTGAACAAATTTCTAAATTGATCTCTTTAAGTAATTTTAAAGATCGCTTAGGGGTTTGTCTTGATACATGCCATGTTAATGACGCTGGTTATAATGTTTTTGATAAAGAACAACTCTTTGAACAATTCGATAAAATTATTGGTTTAGATAAATTATTAGTGGTTCATGTTAACGATTCAAAAAATCCTATTGGCGCTCATAAAGATAGACACGAAAATATTGGTTATGGTGAAATTGGATTTGATGCCTTAAATAGTATTGTTAATGATGAAAGACTTAAAAATATCCCAAAAATATTAGAAACACCTTATTTTAATCAATTGCCACCTTATAAAAAAGAAATTGAAATGTTTAGAAATGGTAAATTCGTGCCTAATTGGCGAGATAATATTTAATTATTATTCATCATCTTATTTATTTCTTCAATCAAAGTTAGATATGCATCTTTTTCATTTATTTTTTTAATGATATTACCTTTTTTAAATAAAACATATTGACCTTTGCCACCAGCAATACCAATATCTGCGTTTTTAGCTTCTCCTGGTCCATTTACAACACATCCCATAATAGCAACACTTAATTTAATATTGTTATTTTCAAGATATGTTAAGACTTTTTTTGCTAATTTAGTAACATCAACCATTGTTCTTCCACATGTTGGGCACGATATCAATGTTGGATAATTATCATACAACCCTAAATCGTGTAATAATCTTTTACAAGCGACTATTTCTTGATATGGATTACCACTTATTGAAATTCTAATTGTATCTCCGATTCCGTCCAATAAAAGAGGTGATAAACCCGCTGATGAACGGATTAGAGATATTTCATTTATACTAGCTTCAGTAATGCCAATGTGTAAAGGATAATCATATTTTTCACTTGCGATACGATAAGCATTTATAGTGGTTAAAATATTAGAACCTTTTAATGATAAGACGATGTTATCAAATTGATATTTTTTAAAAATATTTAATTGTTTATCAATTGAATGAATCATATCTAATTCATTTAGTGGTCTATCATAGTCGTAAATTTGTTTATCAATAGAGCCAGAATTGACACCAATACGAATGACAGTATTATTTTTCTTAGCTAAATCAATGATTTGTTTTATTTCTTCTTCTTTAGAAATGTTACCAGGATTAATTCTTATTGCATCACAGCCATTTTTAATAGCTAATAACGCTAATTTATAGTCAAAATGAACATCTCCAATCAAAGGTATAGATATATTTTTTTTAATTTTTTTAATAGCGTCAGCGTCTTTTTTATCCATTATTGAAACACGCATCATATCTGCACCTAAAAGGGCGCATTTATTAATTTGTTTGATTATTTGACTAGCCTTACTAGTTTTAATATTGCACATCGATTGAATCAAAACCTTATCTTGATGACCGATGTAGATATTACCAATTTTAATTTTTTTTGTTTGATTTCTTTTATACATACCAAAATAATAGTGGATTTATTTAAAAAAGTCTATGAAATAACTTTAAGTTATGATAATATACCATTTGCAAATATTAAGGAGAAAAATATGGCAAAAAATAAAGGACGCGAATCAATTATATTAAAATGTACAGTATGCGGCGAAGAAACATATTTAAGTTCTTCTAATAAGAAAAAACATCCAGATCGTTTAGAAAGAAATAAATATTGCCCACGCTGTCAAAAAGTTACAGTTCATAAAGAGAAAAAGAAATAGGCTAATAACCTATTTTTTTATATGCGTATGGAAATAAGAAAATTTAATGATTCATTTGCAAATTGTTACTTAATTTTTGAAGGAAACAACGCAATTATTGTTGATCCATGTTTAAAAGATATCACGCCTTTAATAATGTTTATTAGTGATTATCAATTAAATATTAAAGGTATTTTATTAACGCATGGTCATTTTGATCATTTTTTCTCTTTAAATAAATTAATAAACATATTAAAAGTGCCAGTTTATATACACGAATTAGATGCAAAATTATTAAAAGATCCAATATTGAATTTGAGTAATTTTATGGCACATGAAGATATTATTTATAATCAAGATATTGAATATATTGAAGATGGAGAAATAATTAATTTAATTTATAACCATCCTATAAAAGTAATACATACACCATATCATAGTAAAGGATCATGTTGCTTTTATTTTATAAAAGATAATGTTATTTTAACTGGTGATAGTTTATTTTTGCACAATATTGGAAGATATGATTTACCAACTAGTGAACCAAATAAAATGATTTATTCTTTAAAAAAGATACTATCATTAGATGACAATGTAAAAGTTTATCCGGGCCATGGTGAAAATACAAATATAGGTAATGAAAGGCAATATTTTGACCTTTAAAACATAATTATGCTATAATTTTGTTAGGAGATATAAGTATGCCAAAAATTAAACCTATTAAAGATTTAAGAAATACAAATGAAATATCAAAACTAACTCATGAAATTGATGAACCTATTTTTATCACTAAAAATGGCTATCAAGACATGGTTGTTATGTCAAATGAATATTACGATAAAAATTTTAATAAACATAATACATATAAAGTAAATTCTGTTGAATTAGACAATAATTTTGTCCCCTTAAAACAATGTGATAATAATTATGGTTTTGTTCGTGTTGGTGCAGGTAATTTTAATGTTTGCCTATCAAATGTAAAAGAAAATGTTAAAAAAATCAAAGATATTATTTTAGATGCTTTAAAAAAAGAAATTCATGTTTTAGTCTTACCTGAACTTTGTTTGTGTGGGTATAGTTTAAGAGATTTATTTTTTCAAAATGAAACGCTTGATCAAATCCATGATTCAATAGTGGAACTAGCTAATTTTAGTAAAGATAAAAATATCATTGTTTTTATTGGCGCGCCACTAACATATCAAGGTGGATTATATAATTGTGCAGTTGCTATTAATAATGGCGAAATATTAGGCGTAATCCCTAAAACCTACATACCAAACTACAATGAATTTTATGAAGCAAGACAATTTAGAAGTGGATTAGATATTAAAAAAGATCATATATTGATAAAAGATAAACTTTATCCGTTTGGAAGAGAAATTTTATTCCGCTGTTTAAATTATTATAATTTATGCATTGGTGTTGAAATTTGTGAAGATTTATGGAGCAATCTTCCACCAAGCACCTATTTAGCACAAAATGGAGCGACACTTATTGTAAATTTAAGCGCTTCTAATGAATTAATTAGCAAAGATGATTATCGTCTTGATT
Organism: uncultured Bacilli bacterium; assembly: GCA_944358865.1. Classification (GTDB taxonomy): domain Bacteria; phylum Bacillota_I; class Bacilli_A; order RFN20; family CAG-826; genus CAJOOD01. Next base: position 52,725 of record CALVRV010000002.1, read on the forward strand.
TAGTTAAAATGACATCAGGGCGATTGATATGTGGTTATGCTTACGCAAGTGCTGGTCAAGGAGAATCAACCACTGATGTTATTTATAGTTCACATAATATTATTTGTGAAAATGCAAGAATTTTATCTAATAGTGAACTTTTTAAAAATAATTTAGTGTATAGTGAAATTGATATTGAAAGATTAGTAAATGAAAGAAGGAGAACTTCGACTTTTTTCACTACAAACGATAATTATTTAAATATTGGATTTAAATTAGATATTGTCATCAATAATTTAGTGCGATATATTAACCCAAATCCATTTTTAATAACAAACAAAAAACAAGCCTTATCTAGATATCGTAAAATACTAAAAATGCAAGCCTTATCTTTAAAAAAACGTGTCGAAGCCGCACATAGCGATAGTTTAGTTATAGGCTTAAGCGGTGGTCTTGATTCCACTTTAGCGCTTTTAGTTAGTAAAGAAACATTTAAATTAATGAATAAAGATTTAAAAAAAGTCTACGCAATTACATTACCATGTTTTGGAACAAGTCAAAGAACTCATGACAATGCAAAAGCACTAGCGAATGCTTTAGGCGTATCTTTTAAAGAAATTAATATTAATGAAACTATTAAATCTCATTTTAAAGATATCGGACATGATATTAAAAATGAAAATGCCACATTTGAAAATGCTCAAGCTAGAGAAAGAACACAAGTCTTAATGGATTTTGCAAATGATCACAATGCTTTGATGGTAGGAACTGGCGATCTAAGTGAATTATGTCTTGGATGGACAACATATAATGGAGATCATATGTCGATGTATGGTGTCAATGCTTCTATTCCTAAAACATTAGTAATTGAACTAGTAAATACATATGGCTTAGACCATCAAGAAGTCGCACAGATTCTAGAAGATATTATACTAACACCAATATCACCTGAATTATTGCCATTAGATAATGGAAAAATTATTCAAAAAACAGAAGAAAAAATAGGACCATACGAACTTGTTGATTTCTTTATTTATTATTTCTTAAGATGTAATTTTAAACCAAGTAAAATTCTTTTTCTTGCTAAACAAGCCTATCATGATAAATATCAAGTCGATGAAATAAAAAAATGGTTAAAAATATTCTTAAAGCGTTTTTACCAAAATCAATTTAAAAGAAGCTGTCTTCCTGATGGTGTTAAGATTGGTTCTGTGTGTATCTCGCCACGTGGTGATTTAAGAATGCCAAGTGACGCTGATGTAAACGAGTTAATATCTTCATTAGATTAGACTATAGTATTAAAAATTAAGTAACAGTCAATTATTTTTAAATTTACATTTAAATATACACTAATTAATATTATAATATTAAACGTATTTCATAAGGAGGAATTTTTATTATGGTTAATGTAACAGAATTAAGACCAGGCAACTATTTTGAAGAAGAAGGTAATATTTATCGTGTTATTGATATTTTATTAAACAAAACCGCGATGAGAAAAATGGTTGCTAAAGTTAAAGTTAAAAATTTAAGAACAGGCGCAGTTACTGAAATTGCTCGTAATAGCGGTTATCAAATCGAAACTATTCGTTTAGATAAAAAACAAATGCAATATCTTTATGACAGCGGTGAAACTTTAGTATTTATGGATCAAAATACCTATGAACAAGTTGAAATTTCAAAAGATCGTTTGCAATGGGAATCTCAACTATTAAAAGGTGATGAATTAGTGGAAATTATTTCCTATGGAAGCGAAATATTAGGCGTTAATTTACCTGCTAAAGTAGCCTTAAAAGTTACACAATGTGATCCTGCAACTAGAGGCGATACAATTAATAAAGCTATGAAAGAAGTTACACTTGAAACTGGCTTAAAAACAAAAGTACCAATGTTTATCGAAGAAGGAGAAGTCGTATTAATCCGCACTGATAATGGTGAATACGACGGACGTGCTTAATTATGGAAGCTTGGGAAATTGCTCTTATTTGTATTGCATGTGTTATCGTAACAGCAATCGCAACGTTTTTTATCACAAGAGCGTTATTTAAAAAACAGTTAAGGGATAATCCTCCTATTAATGAAAAAATGATTCGCGCGATGTTTATGTCAATGGGAAGACCAGCGACCGAAAAACAAATTCGTGAAGTCATGCGAAACGTTAAAAATCAAAGCAAATAAATTAATTAAATTAACTAATAAAATCACCATAGCAATGGTGGTTTTTTTATGCTTTTAATTAATAAAGAACAAAATGTTATTATATGTTAAAAGTTAATATAAAGTTAAAAAATCAGTCAACGTAAAACTTTGAATAGCGCTATATAAATTGTATAGTATTATAATTTTTGTAAAAATATTAACAATATAAATAAACTACTAAAAAACTACTAGATATATACTAATTACATCCACGAAATTTTTCTTTCGTTTCCGTTTTTAATTCTAACAATATTGCTTCTATGTCTAAAGATTAAAATTAGCATTGCAAAGGTCATAACACTTGCAAAAACATATCCAGGACACAAAGTTAAACCATACATACAAAATTCATTAAATGTAGGAATGCAAGTTAGCCAACTGCATATCATGACAACAATGCTTCCAATTATTGAACTAAGTGAAATATATTTTTTAATTTTTAAAGTTATAAAAAACGCAGCAACACCAAATATGCCAACGAACCAACTTGAAAATACTGCACTTGAAAAAGTTACTGATGCAGCTTTTCCGCCTTTAAAACTAGCAAATAGTGGATAGCAATGGCCAAGTATGCATCCAACAACCACAAGCCAATACACTGGCCAAGTAATTAAATAACCTGCGACATTATTATTTAAAATCATTTCAGTAGTCGGTAGTAGTGGTAAATCATCAAACATTTTAACATATGTTAAAATTGCCCATGAACCCCATAATGGCACTGCTAATTTTAAAAAATCTAAAATATAGACAATTATTCCATATTTAAAACCCCAAAGTCGAGAAGCATTTGTTCCTCCAGAATTTTTTGATCCAAGCTCTCTAGGGTCTTGTCTAAAAAATATTTTACCAACTAAAACACCGACAGGAATTGAACCAAATAGGTATCCAATTATTAGGCATATTATTGCGCATGTGATGTTAACTAATACTTGGTTCATAATTTATTATTATTTTACTAAAAATAATTATAATTTCAATTAAATTCGTGTATAATACTTATGGAATATATAAGTAATGAGCGAAGATATTAAAAAAAATACATATGTTGCAGATGACATTGAATTGCTGCAAGGTTTAGAAGCCGTTAGAAAAAGACCTGGTATGTATATTGGGTCAACAAACAGTTATGGCTTACATCATTTAGTGTGGGAAATTGTTGATAACGCAATCGATGAAGCGATGGCGGGTTATGGAAATAAAATATATGTTACCATACATAAAGATGGATCAATTACTATTACCGATGAAGGACGAGGAATTCCTACTGGAGTGCAAAGTCAAACTCATAAACCTGCTATAGAACTAGTTTTTGGTGAACTTCATGCTGGTGGTAAATTTAACGAAGGTGCTTATAAAAGTGCGGCTGGTTTACACGGTGTTGGTGCTTCTGTTACTAATGCTTTAAGTACTTGGCTTGATGTTTTAGTTTATCGTGATGGAAAAATTTTTCATATTCGTTACAAAGATGGTGGAAAAATTGATATACCATTAGAAGTTATCGGTACGACAAATAAACATGGTACGACTGTAAGTTTTAAACCTGATGATAAAATTTTTGCAACAACTGAATTTAAATGGGATACGATATATAATCACTTACAAGAAGAAGCTTTCTTATTAAGAAAAGTCCATTTCTATTTAAAAGATGAACGTTCTTCACTCAGCCAAGAATTTTATTATGAAGATGGATTAAAAGAATATATTGCAACTGTTAATCAAAACAAAAAACCTTTGACAGATATTATTCATTTTCAAGGTGTGGTCCAAGATATTGAAATTGAAATTGCTATGCAATATTGTTTAGGCGATTACAATGAAACAATGTTTAGTTATGCAAATAATGTAAGAACACGCGATGGCGGCACTCATGAAACTGGTTTTAAATCAGGTATTACTCGTGTCGTTAATGATTTTGTTGAAAAAAATAATATTACTAAAGCTAAAAAACTTGAAGGCAGCGATATAAGAGAAGGGCTTACAACAGTCATGTCTTTAAAGGTGCCTGAAAAAATTATTGAATTTGAAGGTCAAACAAAATCAAAGTTAGGAACGCCACAAGCGACTAGCTCAGTTTTTAATTTTATTTATGAAAAATTCACTTACTATTTGACTGAAAATAAAGAAGTAGCAATGAATATTATTTCTAAATGTATCGATGCTTATAATACAAGAATCGCGGCAAGAAAAGCTAAAGAAGAAGCAAGAAGTAGTAAAAAAGTAAAGCAAGAGATAATCTTATCAGATAAATTAACTCCTGCCCAAAGTAAAGATTATTTAAAAAATGAATTGTTTATAGTGGAAGGTGATTCAGCTGGTGGAAACGCTAAAAAAGGGCGTGATCGCATTCATCAAGCTATTTTACCTTTACGTGGTAAGCCATTAAATACAGATTCTATTACTGTTGAAAAATTATTACAAAATGAAGAATTTGCTACAATTATTAACACTATTGGTGCAGGTTTTGGTCAATCTTTTGACATTAATGAAATAAAATATGGAAAAATAATTATTATGACCGACGCTGATACTGACGGCGCGCATATTCAAACCTTACTTTTGACATTTTTTTATAACTATATGCGTACTTTAATAACATCTGGTCACGTTTATGTGGCTGCTCCTCCTTTATATAGAATATATAAAGAAGATAAGCAAAGAAAAGTTAATGAACGTTATGCTTGGAATGATCAAGATTTAGAAAAAGCAAAAAAAGAAATTGGCCCTGGCTATCATATTTCTCGTTATAAAGGACTTGGTGAAATGAGTGATATTCAATTAAAAAAGACAACCATGGATCCTCGTTCCCGTTTATTGATACAAGTAAGAATTGATGATCCTTTATTTGTTGAAAAACAAGTTGGTATTTTAATGGGAAAAGATGCAAGCAATCGTCGTAAATGGGTTGAAGAAAATGTTGACTTTAACAAAGTAGACACTTTTATTAATGAGGTCAAATAAATGGCAAAGAAGAAGCAACAAGAAGAAGTTATTATTGAAAATATATCTAGTGAACCATTAGAAGAAGTAATGGCGGATCGATATGCGACGTATGCAAAATATGTAATTCAAGATCGCGCTATTCCGGATGTAAGAGATGGTTTAAAACCTGTACAAAGACGTATTTTATATGCTATGCATACAAGCGGAAATACTTTTAATCGTCCAACTAGAAAATGTGCTCACAGTGTTGGTGAAGTTATGGGTAATTATCATCCACATGGTGATACCTCAATATATGAAGCTTTAGCAAGAATGAGCCAAGATTGGAAAGTAAGAGCCCCTTTAATTGATTTTCAAGGTAATAATGGTTCTATTGATGGTGATTCTCCAGCTGCTTATCGTTATACAGAAGCGCGCTTAAGCCAACTAGCGTCTGAAATGTTAAAAGATATTGAAAAAAACACTGTTGATATGCAGTTAACTTTTGATGACACAAGATTTGAACCTACTGTTTTGCCTGCTCGTTTTCCTAATCTTTTTGTTAATGGCAGTGAAGGTATTGCTGTTGCGTTAGCGACAGAAATTCCTACTCATAATTTAAAAGAAATTATTGACGCAACAACATATCGAATTAGTCATCCTAATTGTCAATTAGATGAATTATTACAAATTATGCCCGGTCCAGATTTTCCTACTGGTGGTATTATATATAATGGTGAAGGAATTAAACAAATTTATGAGACTGGAAGAGGAAGAATTGAAATTACTAGCCGCTGGCAAATTGTTGATTCTGGTTCGATTAAACAAATAATTATTAGTGAAATTCCATACAAAGTAAATAAAAAACAATTAGTGTATGAAATAGATAAAATCCGTCATAGCAAATCTATAGATGGGATTATTGAAGTTAGAGATGAAAGTGATTACACTGGCTTTAGAATTGTTATTGATATAAGAAAAAATAGTGATGCAAATTTGATATTATCATATTTAGAAAATAAAACATCTTTAAAAATCTCTTATAGTGTCAATATGGTTGCAATTGTTGATGGGCGACCAAAAACACTTTCTTTAATTGATTATCTTGACGCTTATATCGCACATCAAAAAAATGTTGTAACAAGATTATTAAATTTTGAATTAGATAAATTAAACGCTCGTTTGCATATTGTTGAAGGGCTTATTTTAGCTTTAACAAATATTAATGAAGTAGTAAAAATAATTCAGCAAAGCAAAGATAAGGCTGATTCTAAAATTAACTTGATGGAAAAATATAAATTTAGCAATGAACAAGCAGAAGCTATTGTCATGATGCCTTTATATAAATTAAGCCACACTGATGTTGAAACTTTAATTAGTGAAAAAGATCAATTATTAAGAGATATTAATTACCGTCAAGATGTTTTATCTGATCCTAAAAAAATAAATCGTTATATCATTAATGATTTAAATGCAATTGCAAAAACTTATCCTAGCCCAAGAAAAACATCATTTAAAGATAAAGAAGTAGTAGGAAAAATTGATAAGCGCTTATTAATTAGCAAAGAAAAAATATTTTTTGCAGTTACACGTGATGGATATTTTAAACGCTCAACTTATAAATCTTATACTTCATCATTAAATTCTAATCCATATCCTGAATTAAAAGAAGGGGATGTACTTGTCGGATTAAATATGGCTTATACAACAGATTTTCTTCTTTGCTTTACTAATTTAGGTAACTATATGTATATTCCAATTTATGAATTAGAAGAAAATAAATGGAAAGATAAAGGAAGCCACATCAATTCATTAATTACAATGAATAGCAATGAAAAAATTATATCTGTTTTAGTATGTGATAAATTAAGAAATGATTTATACACTATTTTGTTAACAAAAAATGGTCAAATAAAAAGAACTCCTTTATCATTTTATACTGATAGTTTAAAATCTCGACCATTTAAATGTATTAGACTAGCAAACGGAGATGAATTAGTCGATGTTAAATTATCAACTGGAAACGCAAACATTATGGTATTTTCTAGTGGTGGATTTTATGCCTATTTTAATGAAAATGAATTAATACCATTATCTTTAAAGGCTAGCGGTGTTAAATCAATGTCTTTAAAAGGTGGGCAACATGCAATTAATTTAGTTATTGCTCAAGAAAATGAAAGATCAAAAATCGTTTTAATTACTGATAAATCTTGTCTTAGAATTTTTGATACTAGTAAGGGTGAGGTTACACAACGTTTAGCGAAAAATCAAATTGCTTTTAAAACTTTTAAAAACGATACTCACCATCTTGTTTACGCTCATAAAGTTGTATACGATAAAATTTATCAAGGCCAAGATAATATTTTAGAAAAAGATGAAATGTCAATTGTGCTATACGACAATAATTTTGAACCTAATGAAATAATTATTAATGACTTCCATCTAACCGATATTGATAAATATGCAAAGAAAAATATTGATTCAATGTTAGTAAAATCACGCATCAGATATGTTTTTAATAAAGGTGTTGATTATGTTGATGATAAAATTGTTTCTCAGCCAATTGTCTTAAGAAAAGATTTGACTAATATTGAACAAGAATTATTAGATGATGAAAAAGAAACAAAAAAAGGAAATGTTGAACAAATTACTTTGTTTGATGATTTTGATGATTAAATATGAATATTAATAAATACATTCCTACATACGTAATAGATTCTATTTTTAAGATGGATCCTAAAGATGTCTTAAAAAGACAATATAAAGTAATTTTAAGTGATTTAGATAATACTTTAGATTGTTATTTAAATGAGCGTCCAAGTGATGAAGTAAAAAATAAAATTAAACAATTTCAAGAAAACGGTATCAAATTTATTATCACTAGCAACAATTTTAAAAAAAGAGTTTTGACCTATACAAAAGATTTAAATGTTAAAACAATATGGTTGCTATTAAAACCTTATACTTTTCGCTTAAAACGATTTTTAAAAAAGCATCATATTAACAAAGATGAATGTCTTATCATCGGCGATCAACTCTTTACAGATATTGCTTTAGCAAATAAAATAAAAATAGATAGTGTATTAGTTAAACCATTAACTAATCAAGATCAAAAATTTACTACTTATCGAAGAAAAAAAGAGAAGAAATTATTAAAATTATTAAACGACAATAATAAATTTAATCAATGGAGGTAACAATATGGGCAAAATGTCTCGTGTCTTACGATGTAATAATTGTGGCGAAATATTGCAAAGTGATAATATTAATTTACCTGGTTATATCCCAACTTTAATTTTAAAAGATACAAATCGTATTTTATATTGTGAAAATTGTTACCAAAAAAGAAAAGTTAATAGGGGAGAACTTTCATCTTCAATTGATGACAATTCTTTTAAAATTTTAAGTGACGCGAAAAATAATAATTCATTAATTGTTTTAATTGTTGATATTTTTGCTTTTAATGGGGTCATTAAAAAAACAATTATTGATTTAATTAAAGATGTTCCTTTAATAATAGTAGCAAATAAAAAAGATCTTTTACCTTTAAAAAGTAGCGATGAACAAATAATTAAATTTATTAAATCTCGTTTTAAAGAATATGAAATTGATCCTCTAGATGTTCTTATTATAAGCACTAATAAGGGTTATAATTTTGAAACAATAAAAGAAAAAATCAAGATCCATGCTAAAAATAAAAATGTTTATATCATTGGTGGAAAAGGTTCAGGAAAAACAGCAATAATAAATAGATTATTAAAAACTTATAAAAACACAACTAATCGTCCGATTCAAACAATTAAATATAAAGATATTGACGCTAAAGTGTTAACTATGCCAATTGATGATAATACAAACGCCTATGAATTAGATGGATTTAGTTTAGACGATTCTATTTATGGTGCTTTAGAAAGAAACATAATTAATAAATATGTTTTATTAAAAAAATGTGTCAAAGTAAGAAAATTTCATCTTAAAGAAAACGATACATTACTTTTAGGTGGAATCGCTATGATCGGCTTAAAACAAGGCAAAAATAGTGAAATTAAAGCTTATTTTAATGAAAAAATAGAAATTAAAAAGATGCCTTTATCAAAAGAAAAAATATTTTTTAAAACTAATTTAATAAATAAAAATCTTTTGCCTGTATCTGATTTATTACAAGATTTTTCTAATTTTGATTTATTTCAATATGAAATGGAAAATGATAATTTAGACCATGAAATTGCAATTAAAGGTTTAGGATTTATAATATTTAAAGGTTTAGGACAAACTATTTATATTATGGTTCCAAAAGGTGTCGCTATTAAGGAAGGAATACCTAGATTATGTTAACTAAAGACAATAAAATAAAATTAAAATCATTATCAAATTCAATCAAAAATCGATACCAAATTGGAAAAAATGGTCTAACAAATACGACATTAGATTTACTTGATAAAGCCTTATTAGCGCATGAATTAATAAAAATTAATGTCTTAAAAAATTATCCATTTCCAGTACAAGAATTAGTATTAGATTTATCTAGCAATTTGCATGCAGATGTTATAAGCGTTATTGGACGTGTAATTACTTTATATCGTTTTTCAAATAAAGATGGAGTTAAACACATTTTATGATTGAAAATGTGGTTTTGTTTGGCGGCTCTTTTGATCCAATCCATAATGGCCATATTAATATGGCATTAAAAGCTCAACAATTTTTAGGCGGTAAAAATAAATGCAAAATTATTTTTTTGCCAAATAAAGTATCTGTTTGGAAAATGACAAGCGTTAATCCTATTGATAAATTAAATATGATTAATTTAGCAATCAAAGATTATGTTAACCTAGAAGTAGATGACTATGAATTAAAATCTAATGATGAAAATTATACATATTTTACAATCAAACATTTTTTAGATACTTATCAAAATAAGAATTTAAAATTTTATTTTTTAATCGGAAGCGATCAAGTTGAATTATTTCATCTTTGGAAAAACGCTTTAGAAATATCTAAATTAGTGCAGCTAATATATTATCCAAGACCAAATTTTGTTTTCACTAATGATAATATTAATAAATTCAACATTATTCGTGTCGAAGGTGATGATTTAGTGGACGTCTCTAGTAATTCAATACGTGATTTAAATAATTTAGATATACCAGATTGTGTTTTAACATATATTAATGATCACGATTTATATTTTTTAGAAAAAATTCAAACATATATCGATGATAGAAGATATAAGCATTGTAAATCGGTTGGAATGTTAGCAAAAGATATAGCGATTTCTAATCATATAGAAAAGCCATGGCGATATTATATTGCTGGTTTATTACATGATATTGGAAAAAATGTTCCTTTAGAAATTGAAAAGATTATTGAAAAACAATATCAAAATTATATGCCGATTGATAAAAAACTTTATCATCAATTTTATAGCGCGATGATTGCAAACGAAGATTTTCAAATTAATGATGAAAAGATATTAGATGCGATTCGCTATCATGCGACAGGCAAGGCTCATATGACAAAAATTGGGATGGCAGTTTATGCGTCAGACAAAATCGATCCATTAAGAGGTTATGATTCCAGTGCGATGATTTTAAAATGCAAAGAGAATTTAAAAGAAGGTTTTATATTTGTCTTAAAAGAAAATAAAATCCATTTGTTAAGTAAGAAAAGAGATATAAATAATAAATTAACTAATGAATGTTTTGAATATTATCTAAAATGATAATTTTTTGTTAGATAATTTACTTCGCATAATTGCTATTATGTTAACCAAAAATAATATATTTAGGCCTGTACTAATAAATTTTATGATAAAAACGCCTTAAAATAATATGGTTTAAAAGTTATCCACAAAAAAATATTTACTAAATATCTACTATAAAACTACTAATATCATAAGCACCACTTATTAATTTGTATCTTTTATTTATCTAAAACAAAACGCTTTTAATTATATCTTTATTGTATAGAATATTTATTTTTTAAATTCTTTTTTATGATATAAATTATTATGTCAACCAATGCAATTAAGATTATTGCATGAATTGAATATGCTAATATTTGATCTACGTAAGCAAAATTGTATGCTTGTCGAATTAATATTCCTAAACCTAACACTTTATTATTGCCAACTAATACTTCCGCCATTAAAGATACTTTCATACCTAATCCTATTGTTTGAAATATTCCTAAAATAATGTATGGAAAAATTAATGGAACCTTTATTTTAAAAATAGCTTTTAAACTATGTTTAGAAGAATCAACTTTTAATGACTTAATAACGTTTTTATCAATGTTTTCATATCCATTAATTATTGCTTCATAAAGAATTGGAAACATCACTAAAAACACTATTATAAATAATGCCATAAACGGTTTTAACAACACTATTAATATTAAAATTACTGCCGCGGTTGGAATAGTTTTTAAAACTAAGACGATTGGTTTTAAAATTATTTTAACATAATAAAATTCAGACGCTATTACTCCTAAAACAAAACTAATGACAAAACTTAAAAGAAAAGAAAATAAAAGCCTTAATAAGGTCCAGCCAATTGAAATATATAAGATTGGATCAGCATAATAACTAAAATACAATCCTAATACTTCTTTTGGCGTGGGTATTAAGGCATTATTTAATGTGATTGCAATAACATACCAAATCAAAAATATTAATCCGATTCCAAAAACAAGACATAAAATTGTAAGTAATCGATGGAGTAATATTTTATCTTTGTTAGTTAGTTTCATAAAATATAATCTGAATAATCTTCATCTATTCCTAATGTTAGGAAAAAATCATTAATATCAATACTATCTTGACTACCTAATAAAGCAAAACCGTTTGGTGTTTCTTGACTAGATTGAACATTATAAGCAATTTGTGAATTAAAGCCAAATAAGGCAGCCTGTTCTTGTAATGATAATTGTTCATCCATTGTTTGCTTCATTGATAAAGGATCATTGATACAAGTATCAAGGCGGGTACTAATTAATTCAAGTTGTTCATCAAAATAATTTTGATGGTCTTCATAATAATTCATATTAATAAATAAGCCGGCTTGTGGGATTCCATCTTGTCCAGTTTTTTCTTTCCACATGTCTTTAAAAGAAGCAATAACATTTAATCGTCCATATGTATTGGCATTAGTATTTGCTAAAACTGTGGATAAAACTGGCTGCGCAACAACAACATAATCGACAGCTTCTCCTTCATACATTCCTGCTGTTAAAATTGCACCAGCCTCACTTGTTGATGCGACATAAGATACATTATTTAAAATTTCTTGATTGTCTTTATATAAATAATTAAAAGCTAAATCAGGAATTAAACCTTGACCAAAAGAGACGATTTTATCTTCAGCGGTTGGTTGCTCGGTTTTATCAATTCCAACTAAATATAAATTACCAGCAGTAATTATTTTTGCTAATTTATAATGTCCTTGGTTAGCTTTTAGATTTTTTAAGCCATTATAAAAATCAAAAACAACCATCCCATAATTATCTTGTGATAATTGCGCTAAAACGTTGCTTGGAGTTTGGTTTGTTTCAAAAGTGCCGCTATTACCTTGATCATAAAAAGCAATGGCAGGCGCGCCACTTGGTGAAATTGCTTTCATATAATTTTCTATTACTTGTGGCTGACTAGATGTATTTGATGAACTGGTTGTATCATCAAAAGATGATGATTGTGATGAATTATTATTAACAGTGCATCCGCTTAATAATAATGCCACTAAAGGCAAAATAATTTGTTTATTCATTTAATTATTCCTCTTTTCTAAAATAATTCTTTAATAGGTTTACCTATTAAATTGGAAGGTTTATCAAGCTCAAAATTATATAAAACAGTTGCTCCTATATCTGCAAATGAGGTTCTTTCATCTAATAATTTGCCATCATTAAATAATTTGCTATAAATAATAAATGGTACTTTTTCTCTTGTATGGTCAGTGCCATGCCAAGTTGGATCATTTCCATGGTCAGCAGTAATAATTAATAAATCATCATCTTTTAGATTTTTAATTAACACATCTAATTCTTTATCAAATTGTTCGATAGCTTTACCATATCCGATTGGGTTTCTTCTATGACCATATTCAGAATCAAATTCGACTAAATTAATAAAACACAATCCTTTATCGAATTCTTTATTGTTAGCTTCTTTTATAGTTATTTCCATTCCATTTGAATTAGAAATAGTTTTAGTAGTTTTACTAACGCCATAACCATCAAAAATATCGCTTATCTTTCCAATACAATTGACCTCTAGATGATTATTTTTTAAAACATTCATGACAGTCTCATGAGGTGGCTTTAAAGCTAAATCATGACGATTAGGAGTTCGTTTGAAGTTGTCTTTATTTGTACCTACAAATGGTCTTGCTATTACTCGGCCAACACGATATTTTGGATCCATACAAAGCTCTCTTGCAATCTCACAACAGCGATAAAGTTCTTCTAAACCAGTAACTTCTTCACTTGCGGCAATTTGTAAGACTGAATCAGCGCTTGTATACACTATTAAGGAATTATCTTTCATTTGTTGTTCACCAAGTTGTTTAATGATTTCTGTTCCTGACGCTGCACAATTACCAATAATTTTATGACCAGTTCTTTTTTCTAATTCATCAATTAATTCTTTAGGAAAACCAGTATCGGTAAAAGTAACAAATGGTTCAGTTGTTTTAATTCCCATCATTTCCCAGTGTCCTGTCATTGTATCTTTTCCAACACTTTCTTCTTTAGCTTTACAAACATAAGAATGTGGATGAGACACTTTACTTGTACCAAGAATATTGTTATCTAAATCATATAGTCCCAAACTATTTAAGGTTGGAATATTTAGACCATTACATTGTTTAGAAGTATGAACCCACGTATTAGCGCCTTCATCATTATATTTATAGCTCGTATCGTCATATCCAATACCGACACTATCCATAACAAGGACAAAGATTCTTTTAAACTTTTTATAATTTTGATTATTTGACATATTTACCTCCCTGACATAAATATAATTTATTTATTCTAAATAATCTAATGATATGCTTATCTTTTTGATTGCATTAAAGCGTTATAAGCTTCAACTATTCTTTTACTTGTGACATGAGTATATATTTGTGTTGTAGCAATGTTACTATGTCCAAGCATTTCTTGAACCACTCTTAAATCAGCTCCATTATTTAATAGATGTGTTGCAAAACAATGTCTAAGTGTATGTGGTGAAATATTTTCTTTAATTCCAGCAATCATCGCGTATTTTTTAATTTGCTTAAAAAAGTATTGCCTTGATAATGATTCACCATATTTTGATAAAAATAAATAAGATGATTTACTATTAATATTTTTACTTCTTACATCGTTAATATATTTAGCAATATAATCAGAAGCATATTCGCCAAATGGAATTTTTCTTTGCTTTCCGCCTTTTCCCATTACTGTTACTATATTTAATTTCAAATCAACATCTCCTCTTTTGACATTTAAAAGTTCACTCACACGTAACCCACTAGCGTACATTAATTCCAACATCGCACGATCTCTTAATTCGTCATCTTTTTCAATGTTTGGTGCGTCTAATAAGGCTTCAACTTCTTCTAAAGATATTAAAGTTGGAAGATGAAAAGGTTTTTTTGGCGCTTCAACTTCTTCAAGTGGAATATCAATAATGCCTTCTTTAATTAAAAACATAAAAAATCCTTTTAAAGAAGAAAGACGTCTTAAAGATGTTGTAATGGATTTACCATTTTTAATTTCATATTGTAAAAAATTAGATAAATCATCACTTTTTAACTGATCAGTGTCTTTAATGTTATTAAGACGATAATCTTTAATAAAATGATTGATGTCTTCTAAATAGGCTTTCGCACTTAATAAAGATAATCCTTTTTCTGCTACTATGTATTGATAATAATTATCCATTGCATCAATAATATCCATATTTTCCTCCTGTTATTTAATCAAGTCACACGCTCTTTTTAAAGATGGTTTGCTCAACTGGCGATTTAACTGATTTATTAATAATTTAGTTGTTGATTGTTTTATGCCTTCCTCATAATCAAAAAAAGTCATTTGAATAGCGATATCTTTCATATCGACAAAATTAGAAAGAGTAATTCCAAGCAAACGTATTAAACGATAATCATAGAATTTATCTAATAAATCTAAAGCAACATCAAATATATCGTTATCATCATCTAATGGTTTTTCTAAAGTTATCGACTTACTTTTGCTAACAAATTCTGTATCTTTAATTGTTAATGATATGGTCTTAGCTAGTTTTCCTTCTTTTTTAATACGATTAGAAACATCTTTAGAAAGATCTTTCAAGACATTACGAATGTCTAAATAATCATTTGTGTCATATTTTAAAGTTGTCGATGTTCCAATAGATTTAGGATTTCGTTCTTCATCATAATGTATCATATCATCACCATCACCATTTAGCCATTCTTCTATAGTAAAATAAAATTTACCTAATATATTTTTAACATCTTCATCATTTTCTTTTATTTTTTTGGCTAAATCACCAATGGTATTGATATTTAAAGATTGTAAACGAGGTGCAGTTTTTCTTCCAATACCATACATATTTGCTAAATTAAGAGGATATATTTTATCTTTAAAATCTTTTTTTCTTAAAATAGTAATTCCGTGTGGTTTTTTAAAATCAGATCCCATTTTTGCTAAAAATTTATTTGTGGCCACTCCAATAGAACAAAATAATTTAGTTTTTTCATATAATCCTTTTTGAAAATGTTTAAAAAAGGCAATTGGATCTTTAACATTTTTTAAAACATCACTAAAATCAGCGTAGCATTCATCAATTGAAGCCATTTCAATTTTATTAGTGTAACTTCTAACATATAAATAAAATTCTTTACTCATTACACCATAAAAATCAAAATCAACAGGTCGAATAATTAAATTAGGACATAATTTTGTCGCTTGAAACATGGCCATGCCACTTCTTACACCATATTCACGCGCTTTATATGAACAAGTAGAGACAATTCCAGCGCGACCTTGATGTCCAACCGCGACAGGTTTGCCTATTAATGAAGGATCTTTAATTTCTTCACATCGAACAAAGAAATAATTTAAATCAATATGAACGATAATTTTTACCATGCAATTATTATAACAATTTTTATTATGTTAACCAAGAATTATATAAATATAATTATTTCAAATTATTTAAAATATCGTCAGGCGAAATACAAGCAAGTTTTAATTGCTCATTTATAGACATATGAGAATAATATTTATCTTCAATTGCAAAAATTTTAATTCTGCCTTTAAAATTGTTTTCTAATAATAAATTTTGTAAATGCAAGCAAAATCCTGATTTATTTGCGTAGGCATCATAAATAAAAATTTCTTCGTAATTTAATAGTTGGTTAACATAATCTATACATATAGGTTTTTGATATAAAGCTTCATAGTAATCACATTTAATGTTGTTTTCTAAAATGAGTTTATAAACTTGATAACCAGCATTTGAAAAACTAATTAAACATTTTTTGTTTTGTTTATTAATTAATTTGTTCCATCCCATAAATTTAGATGTCGGATATTTTTTAAATTGGTTAACATAATCTTTTGCATATCGAATAACAAATAGTCCATGATTATTTAATGATTCATTAAGCAATTCATAACAACTTTGTTTGCTTGTCGCCATTGATATAATAGAATTTGGTAAATCATATAAGAAAGATTCATCAAAAGAACCTTGGTGTGTATCGCCATCAAATCCAGGCATTCCAGCACGATCAACAAGCAATGTCATATTGATGTTCATACGTGTAATATCATGATTTATTTCATCGTAAGCACGTTGTAAAAATGTAGAATACATCGATACAATTGGATGAAAACCACTTAGCGCTAGACCTTGTGCCATGACTATAGCGTGTTCTTCGCTAATACCGACATCAAAAGTTCGATCTGGAAAACCTTTATATATTTTTTCAAGGCAAGATCCTTTCATTGTTGCAGGATTTATCAAGACTAGTTCTTGATTATTTTTCATCAAATCATATAAAGCATCACCATAAATTTTAGAAAAAGTTTCTTTATTACTTATATTTAAGCTTATCCCAGTTTTAATATCAAAAGGTTCGACTCCATGCCAAGAACCATTATTATCGATTTCACTATATTTATATCCGCGGCCTTTATTTGTTTTAATGTGTACAACAACTGGTTGTTTAAATTTTTTGGCCTTTAAAAAAACTTTCTCTAATTTTTTGATATTATGTCCATCACAAGGTCCGATATATTTTAAAGATAAATTATCAAATATTGTAGATGGGATGAGAATTTTTGCAATTCTATTTTTGATAAGCGAACTAAAAGCATATATTTTTTTGCCTAATGTAGTTGTTGATAAAAATTTTTTATATCGCCTTTTAGCGTTCATATAAGAGGTTGAATTTGAAATTTTTCTAAATAAGTTAGACAATCCACCAATTGGCTTTGATATTGACATATCATTGTCATTTAAAACAATAATCATTTTATGTTGATTAAAGGAAAGATTATTTAAACCTTCAAAGGCTAAACCATTAGCGATACTTGCATCACCAATAAATGATATTATTTCATAATTTTCTTTTTTTAAGTCACGGCCAATCGCCATTCCATACGCTGCACTTATCGAAGTTGATGAATGACCAGCTTCAAAACAATCATATTTTGATTCACTTCTTTTTTGAAAGCCGGATACACCATCTTTGTGTCTTAAATTATCAAGACTGCGTCCAGTTAAAAGCTTATAAGTATAGCTTTGATGCCCTACATCAAATAAAAGTTTGTCATAATCAAAATTAAAAACACGTAAAAGCGCAATAGTGGCTTCAACCACACCTAAATTGCTTGATAGATGTCCACCATTAATCGATACTTTATTAATGATTTCATCGCGAATATTTTTTGCTAAACCATCAAGTTCCTTATAGGAATATTTTTTAATATCATTTGGGTTTTTAATATCGCTTATTTGAATGTTTTTGATTTCTTTTTTCATACTAAATATATACTAATTTTATACTAATATTATTGAATTATCTTCTCTACCTTTTCTTTTGCGTTATTTAATGCATCAGATAATTCTTTAATTATTTTTTGCGCTTTTTCGTATAATTTTAAATTTTCATCAATGGAAGAATTTTCATCGCTTACACTATCTAAGATTTCTTTTAATTCTTCTAATGATTTTTCAAAATCGACACTTTCAGTTTTCATCATCTTTTACCTCTTTAATTTCACTTATTATAGTACCATTTTTTAATTTTGTGGTAATTATATTGCCTACTTTAATTTGTTTTATATCTTTTACAACTTTATTATCAACAAAAGTAACACTATACCCTCTTTTTAAAATATTGTAAGGATGTAAATCATTTAATCTTTTTTCATAATTTTCAATTTGTAGATTTATTTTTTCTATTCTACCTTTTATTATTGATGATATATTTTGTTTTAAATAATTAAATTCATTAATATAAGCATTTAATTTAGAAATAATCTTGGTTTTAATTTGCTTATCATAGTTTTCTAATAATTGTTTAATTTCTCTTTTATCCGCGGTCGCTAATTCGGCTGCACCAGTAGGAGTTGACGCTCTTTTATCAGCAATATAATCGATTAAAGTTAAATCTATTTCGTGTCCTACTGCTGAAATAATCGGACAATTACGATTTGTTATTGCTCTTATTAATGTTTCATCATTAAATGCGCTTAAATCTTCGCTACTTCCACCGCCTCGACCAATAATAAGTGTATCTAGTTGATATTCTTGTGATTTTAAAAAAGCTTTTAAAATATCTTGACTAGCATTTTGTCCTTGTACTTGGCATGGAAAAACATAAATATCACAAAACGGATATCGTCTTTTGATATTAACTAAAATATCTTTTAAAGCTGCACTATTTAAGGCACTGATGACACCAATAGTTTTTGGAAAAATATTTATTTTCCTTTTTTTAGATTCATCAAATAAACCTTCTTTAAATAATTTTTCTTTTAATTGTTCAAATTGTAATAATTTAGATCCAATCCCTTGTTTGATGATGTTATATGCTTTTAAGGATACATTACATTTCCCGCTATAAATGTTAATTGAACCATAAATTATTACTTTATCACCATTATTAGGAGTAAAACCTAATTTAACATAACTATTTTTAAATAATACGCATGATATACTCGCATTATTTGTTAGATCATTTAATGAAAAATAATAAACACCGTTGCTTGCTAATTTAAAATTAGAAATTTCACCTTGCACTAAAATAGATTGTAAATTTTCATCATTTTCCAAACGTGTCTTAATATATTCATTTAATTGAAAAACGCTTGGTATATTATCATAATTAATCATAATAATATTTTATCCAACACACCATTAATTAATTTATATGTATCGCCATTTGTGTATTTTTTTGCTAATTTAACAGCGACATTTATTGCTACTTTCTTATCAACTTTATTAGAATAATTATAATAATATAAGACATATGCTAAAAATAAGATAGCTTTGGTAAGATATTCTAATCTTTGATAGGACCACTTGATTAGATTAGCAGATATAGCATTAATTATTTCTTCTTTATGAGCCATAGAAGAGACTACTATTTGTTTAATAAATAAGTCTGCGTCATCAAAAGAAGAATCTAAATTATTAGAAATAATTTCTTTAATATCATAAGGAATTTTCATGTCATCATAACAAAGACATTGATAAATAATCGCCATTGCTTTTTCTTCTTGTTTATGTCTTGTTATTGCAAAATCCATCATTTCTCCTCAGCCTTTGATATTGTATCATTTTTTATAAGACTTGTCTTATAAATTTTTTCAATATGAAATAGTTGTAAATAACGATAGATACTAACAATAAGGAAAAACCATATAATTACATGTAAAGCAATCATAATCCAAATGTATTCTAATGGCTCTCCAACTAAATAATTGATAATGATAAAGATAGTGTCAATAAAATAAAAAATCAATTGTCCATAAAATGCAATTTTATTTCCTTGACTGGCATATATAGAACAAAAAATAGCTAAACCACTAAAAATTAAGACAACTATCATAATTAAAATAATAAATCCCCAAAATGGTAAAGTTGGGTTTTCAAATCGATTGTATGTTAATATTTCAAACATTCTAAATATAAAAGAATTAGAAGAAAAGCATAAATAATATTGATAAGTAGTTAATCCTAAGGTGTTCGCTAATAAACTATTTGTTAAAAAATAGGTCGGAGTAGTTTGTGACATGGCGTTTTGAATAAGGCCAAACATCAAACCAAATATATTAAAAACCCCACCCCAGATCATTATTTTAGAACTTTTTTTAAATGATCTTAAAGCGCGATTGTGGGCTTGGGCGTAGGTTAGTGTTTTTTTATTAGTTTTTTTATTTTTATTTTTAAACATCCTTTTTATTTAGCTTTTTCTACTTTAATTTTAATATCGATTGGAACTTGCTCAGTTGTCTCATTTAAAGCAAGATGAATTTCTTTTTCTAAACGAGTTGTTACTTCTTTTTCATTAGTTTTAGCATCTATTTCAATCGCAACCCAAACGTTAACAACACCATTTTTAATATTAATTTTTATAGGCCTATTAAGACGAAAACGTTGATCTTTTTTTAATTGTCTAGAACTTTTAGTAATTCCTGGAACGTTCATAATCGCGTCATTGACTAATTTTTCAAACGCTAAATATGAGATACCAATTTTTCCTTTTTTTGTTAGATTATCAACGATAACATACTCTGCCATAAAAAACTCCTTGTGTACGTAGATATTATATTTAATATTGGGTTATTTGTTCAATAGTTTTAATATTTTGTTAACGATATCTTCTTTTGTAAATTTGAAATATTTAATGGCATCATTAGCGGGTGCGCTTGTTCCAAAAGAATCAATTCCAATATTGTGTTTTGCATATTTTGCCCAACCAAATGTAGTTAGCATTTCAATTGAGAAACGTTTTTCATATGGAAGAGATAATATTTCATCTTGATATTGTTTATCTTGATCTTCAAATAATTCAAAGCAAGGCATAGAAACAACTTTTGCTTTAATGTTATGTTCTAATAAACTATTAGCGACATCAAGGGCTAAAGATACTTCACTACCAGTAGCGATAAGTTCAATATCATTTTCTTTATTATCTAAGATGGTATAAGCACCTTTTTTAACACCATCAAGACATGTTTTCTCTAAATTTAATAGATTTTGTCTAGATAAAATTATTGCTGTTGGTCTATTTAAAGATTTTAAAGCAAGATACCAAGCAGCATATGTTTCTTTTTCATCACATGGTCGGACGACATTTAAATTAGGAATGCTTCTTAACATCGCTAATTGTTCGATTGGTTGATGTGTTGGTCCATCTTCTCCAACTGCAATTGAATCATGTGAAAATAAATAAATTACAGGTAAATGAGATAGAGCCGCCATACGAATTGCGCTTTTCATATAATCAGCAAAAACTAAGAAACATCCAACATAAACTCTTAATCCGTGATGAAGCATTATTCCATTTGCAGCAGAAGCCATTAAAAATTCTCTAATCCCCCAATTTATGTTGTGTCCATGACGATTAGATGGAGTAAAGTCAGTACCACCATTTATTTTTGTAATTACACTACCAGCGACATCTGCGCTTCCTCCAATTAAATTAGGAATAGAAAGAATATAATCGTTTAAAGCTTTTCCAGAAGCATTACGTGTTGAAATTTGACTACCTACTTCTACATCAGGCATTGCATCACTTAAATAAGCACTGACATCATTATTGATAAGATTTTCAAATCTAAGTGCTTCTTTTTTATGATTTTTGGCATAATTTTTAAAATCGTTTTGCCATGATTCATAGGCAATTTTACCACGTTTAATGAAGGTATTTTTAAAATTATCATAAACTTCTGAAGGAATAAAGAAATCTTCATAATCATAGTGATAAACATCTTTTTTAGCGTGAGCGCCATCTTCTTGACCTAATGGAGATCCATGAACTTTACTTGTTCCTTGTTTTGTTGAACCAAAGCCAATAATTGTTTTAACAATAATAAGTGTAGGTTTTTCTTTACTTTTCTTAGCTTTTGAAATGGCTTCATCAATTTGTTTTAAATCATTACCATCACTTACTTCTAAAACATTCCATTCACTTGCTAAAAATCTTGTTTTTACATCTTCACTAAAAGACATATCTAAAGAGCCATCTAAAGTGACGTTATTGGAATCATAAAATAAAATCAATTTATTAAGTTTTTGATGTCCAGCGTATGAAATTGCTTCTTGAGATAATCCTTCTTGTAAACAACCATCTCCACATAAACAATATGTGTAATGATTAATTATCTTATCGCCATCTTCATATTGACCTTGTAATGCTTGCTCAGCCATAGCAACACCAACCGCTTGAGCAATACCTTGACCTAATGGACCACTTGTTGCATCAACACCTAGAGTGTGTCCATATTCAGGATGGCCAGGAGTTAATGAATTTAATTGACGAAATTGTTTTAAATCATCAATTGTTAAACCATAACCACATAAATGTAACATCGTATATAATAGAGCACTAGCGTGACCAGCGCTTAAAATGAAACGATCACGATTAATCCAATTTGGATTTTCACTATCGCTTACAAGATGGTTTTTAAATAAAGTGTAAAGTATAGGTGCGCTTCCTAAAGCCATACCTGGATGACCAGATTTAGCTTTGTTAATTACATCGATACATGTCGAGCGAATTGCCGCTACAGATAATTCATCAATTGTCATGATTTTAATCTCCTTTAGTAATTATTTAGTATATTTTTAGTTATCTTTAATTATTATTCCTAATTCATCTAATTGGCTTTGATCAACTTTGTTAGGTGCCATTGAAACAGGATCAACTGCGCTAAGATTTTTAGGAAAAGCAATCACATCTCTAATATTATCAGTGCCGCCTAAAATCATTGCTAATCGATCTAAACCAAAAGCTATTCCACCATGAGGTGGTGTTCCATATTTTAATGCTTCAATAAAATATCCAAATTTGTTTTTGATTTCTTCATCGCTTAGACCTAATATTTCAAAAATTTCTTTTTGAATATTTTGATCATAAATACGAAGTGTACCACCACCAGCTTCATAGCCGTTTATAACAATATCATAAGCATAACTTAACGCTGATAATGGATCGCTCTTTAATGTTTTTAAACATTCATCCTTTGGACGTGTAAATGGATGATGTGTTGCAACAATTTTATTATCTTCAACATTTAATTCAAACATTGGAAAATCTACTACCCATAATAAGTCATATGTATTTGGTTTGATTAGGCCTAATTTTTTTGCATATTGGTTTCTTAAATTTCCAAGTAAAGAACAAACTCTATTATATGGTCCATGACTTATAATTAAAATATCATTTTCTTTTAATGATGATTTATTAATTAATTGTTTGATTGTATTTTCATCTAAATATTTAATTAATGAACCGTGTAATTGATTTTGTTCATATTTTAAAACATTAACAAAGTCTAAAGAGAATTTTTTTGCTTCTAGATTTAATGCATCAATTATTTTTCTTGTTGTTTCATGAGCGATATTTTCAACTTTTATCGCGCGAATTGACATTTCTTTATTATAAAATGGAATATTGACATCATTTAATAAGTCATTAACATCAAATAATTTCATATCAAATCTTGTATCTGGTTTATCGCTTCCATAATCTTTTATGGCAGTTTCATATTTTATTTGTCTTAAAGGTAACTTAATTTCAACATTAATTGTATCTTTAAAAATTTTATACAATAGACCTTCCATCAATTCTAATAATTCATCTTGACTTAAAAATGATGTTTCTATATCGATTTGAGTGAAATCTGGTTGACGATCAGCGCGTAAATCTTCATCACGAAAACAACGCGCAATCTGATAATATCTTTCTAAACCACCAATCATCAACATTTGTTTAAACATTTGAGGGCTTTGTGGCAAAGCATAAAAATTACCATGATGAATTCTTGAAGGAACTAAATATTCTTTCGCGCCTTCAGGAGATGATGCACAAAGCATAGGTGTTTCTATTTCAATGAAGTGATGTTTATTTAGATATTCATGCACTGACATTTTGATTTGATGACGAATATCTAAATAATGTTGCATGATAGGTCTTCTTAAATCTAAATAACGATATTTTAATCTTGTATCTTCTAAAGCATCCGTTTTATCATCGATAATCAAAGGCGGATTAAAAGCGCTATTAATGAGGTTAACTTCACTAGCGATAACTTCAATTTCACCTGTTTTTAATTTATTATTTGCTTCTTTTCTTTGCTTAACAACACCTTTAACTTGAATGACATATTCATTTCTAATTTCACAGCATTTAATGCCTTCATTAACTAAAACTTGAACAATGCCGCTACGATCGCGTAAATCAATAAATAAAATTTGTCCTAGGTTACGTCTTTTGCTGACCCAGCCAACTAATTCCACTTCTTTATTTACATCTTTTATAGATAATGATCCATTATAAACATTACGATACATAATAATTATTCCTCTTCTTCTATGTGTTTATGATTAAATCCTAATTTATCATAAAAATAATTTATTAAATCTTCATATTTTATTTGTATTTGTTCTTGATTTGATAAATCTTTAACAGTTAAAACATTATTTTCAATTTCATCTAATCCAATAAAAATTAAATAACGTGCTTTTTTTCTAATTGCAATTTTAATGGCACTACCAGGTTTATGGAAAGTATAATCGCTATCAACTTTTAATCCATGGATTCTTAATAAATTAGAAACATTAAATGCAGATAAATTGGCATTATCATCAATAGAGGCAACATATACATCAAGTAGATATTGCTCATCTAATAATAAGTCATCATCTTTTAAAATAGAATATAATCGTTCAACACCAAAAGAAAATCCAACACCTTGCATATCTTTTGGTCCACCAAGTTCATTAATTAAGTTAGAATAATGCCCTCCAGCCCCAATCGCGCCATAATTAAATCCTTTTTTTGAAGTGTAATGAAATTCAAAAACAATTTGTGAATAATAATCTAATCCACGTACTAAATTATCATCAACTTCATATGGTATATGATTTTCATCTAAAATTTCTTTGATGTGTTCAAATCTTTCTTTACTTTCTTCAGTTAAATAATCATATATTTTTGGAGCGTTTTTAATTATTTCTTGATCTTCTTTCACTTTACAATCTAAAATGCGTAATGGATTTAATTCATAACGGCTCTTACAATCATTACACATATTATCGATATGATCTTTAAAATAATCCTTAAGAGCCTGACGATAATTATTTCTTGAAGTTTCATCACCTAAAGAATTAATTTTTAAGGTGACATCTTCTAAATTAAATTGTTTTAATATGGTATAGCCTAAAATTATCGCTTCAGCATCAAAATATAATGAATTAGTGCCTAAAATTTCAATTCCAAATTGATCAAATTGACGATATCGACCTAGTTGAGGCCTTTCATAACGAAAAACTGGACCATGATAATATGCTTTGATAGGTAAATCCATTGTTGCATACAATTTATTATTATTAAAACTTCGAATAATTGAAGCGGTAAATTCTGGTCTTAATGAAATTAGACGTTCACCTTTATCTAAAAAGGTGTACATTTCTTTTCTTACGATATCACTACTAGCGCCGACACCCCTTTGAAATAGATTAGCGTTTTCAATGACAGGAACATGGAATAAATGATAATCAAATAAAGAAACAACTTCACTCATCAAATCAACAATATATTTATAATCATTAGCTTCTTTTAATATGACATCATGTGTTCCTTTAACGTTTTGATATTCCATAAATTTCTCCTTTTCCTCATCTATTATATAGAAATTAATTTCTATATACAAAGTTAATGTATGACACGCGACACACTAATAACGCCTTTTAATGATAAAAGGCCATTAAATATTGTTTGTAATTTATTAGCGTTTTCAACATGTATGGTCGCAGTAATTGTTGTAATAAGTGTCTGTGTATTTAATTTAGCGTTAATCGCGGTAAGAGAAACATTTTGTGTCGCTAATAAAGACATGACATCATTTAATAAAGAATTTCTATCGCTAGCTTCTATACAAATATCTACTTGATATGCTTTATTTTTTAAATCTTCTTTCCAATAAACATTTACTAAACGTAATTTTTCTTTAGCAATATTTGGACAATTGATACGATGAACGCTTATTCCTTTGCCTCGTGTAATATAACCAACAATTTGATCGCCAGGAATAGGATTACAGCAAGAAGCAAGATTAATCATAATTTTTCCTACCCCTTTACAATAAACTGGGCAATTATCACCACTTAAATCAGTTTTATTAATTTTAACATTAGGTAGGCCAGTTGTTTTTTTAAGACCTAAAAATTCAATAATTGAACTTGGTAAAATTTCTTTATTTGCGACAGCAAGGAAAAGATTTTCTAAACTATCTTGATTAAATTGTGATAAAACTTCTTTTTTATCGATATATTTAACTACTTCATTTTCATTAGTGACACCACGATCACGGAAAGCATCAATACAAATATTTTTCCCTTTTAAAATATTTTCTTGTCGCATAAAAGCAGCATTTTTCTTATATAAATATTTTTTAATGTTAGATTTAGCGTTATGAGAAACAACAAAATCAAGCCACTTTTCATTTGGGCCACTTGCGTTTTTGCTTGTTTTTATTTCAACAACATCACCTGTTTTTAATTTAGTATTTAATGGAACCATGATGTTATTTATTATCGCACCAGTTGTTGATTCACCAACTTTTGTATGAATTTTATAAGCAAAATCTAAACAAGTCGCACCGCGAGGCAATTCAACAACTTTACCTTTAGGTGTAAAAACATAAACATTTGCACCAAAAATATCATTAGTTAAAGATTCCATATATTCTTGTGCGTCACCATCATTATCATCGCTCATTGAAACAAAATCTCTAAACCAATGCAATTGATTTTCAATTTCACGTTGTTCTTTTTGTGAATTATATGAGCCTTCTTTATAAGCCCAGTGTGCAGCAACACCACTTTCCGCTACTTCATCCATTTTATCAGTTCTAATCTGCACTTCATAAATATTTCCATCACCAGAAACAATACAAGTATGTAAAGATTGATACATGTTTGGTTTCGGCATTGCAATATAATCTTTAAAACGTCCAGGAATAGGTCGATAAGTTTGATGTATTAATCCTAATATTTCATAACATTGTAGTTCAGTTTTAGTTATTATTCTTAAAGCTAAAACATCATAAATTTCATCAAATTTCTTTCCTTTATGATACATTTTTTCATAAATAGAAAAGATTGATTTAATTCTTGTTTTAATATCAAAAGGAATATTGTGTTCAAATAAAATATCAGCGATTCTTTTAGCAAGAGAATCTAAAGATTTCTTTCTTAATTTAAAACGATTTGAAAGTAATTTTGAAATTTCTAAATATTTATCTGGTTCTAAATATTTAAGCGCTAAATCTTCAAGTTCGCTTTTAATAATATTAATACCTAGACGATGAGCAATTGGGACAAATACATCTAATGTTTCACGAGAAATTATTTGTTGTCTTTCTTTACTTAAAGCTTCTAATGTACGCATGTTATGAAGACGATCCGCTAATTTAACAATAATGACACGGACATCTTGAGCCATGCCTAAAAATATTTTCATATGGTCAGCAGCTTCAAATTCTTCTTTAGAAATACGAGAAAGTTTAAGTCTTTGAATTTTTGTTAATGAATCAACAATTTTCGCTACGTCTTTTCCAAAAAGATTTTCAATTTCTTTTAAAGGAGTGTTTGTATCTTCAACAACATCATGAAGTAAGCCAGCACACAAAGTAACTGGACCACATTGTAAAGAAGCTAAAATATAAGCCACTTCTACTAAATGATGATAATATGGTTCGCCACTTCTTCGAAATTGATTTTTATGTTTTTCTAAAATATAATCGTAAGCTTTTTTAATTTTATCACGATCATTTTGATTTGATATATACACTTCATATAAAGATTGAACATCTTCAAAACTATGAAGCGGATATCCTCCATTAATTAAAGCTGTGGTTGTCTCTAATTTTGCATCATCCATATTAATATAAAACTATCTCCATGATATTAACTTGATCTAAAGCAGATAAAATGTTAAGAGTGTCGCTATTTAAGGCAAATATCGCTTCAGTTATTTTTGGCTTATTTGTCGTTTCATCAACACTTGATTCTAAATTAATATATTTACTATCATTAATTGCAATAGCGCTTTGATAAATTTTATATACAATCTCATTAGTGTCATAATCTAAAACTTGACTATACACAGGAGTGGCAACAATTTTAACATATTGAAAATTTTGGTTGAATTTAAAACTAATATTACCATCGTTATTACCAAATTCACCGACAAGTAAACCATTTATCCCATCATAACAACTATTAAAATTAGTAATTTCAAATTCAATATTAGTCTCGTTTTGCATATTAGAGATTATATCTTGCTCATTTTCATATTTATTTCCAATTAAAACATTATCATTATAAAACGATAAAGTTATTCCTGATAAATCATTAGGAATATTAACATCATTACTTGTGTAATCATAACTATTTGAAGTGTAATTAGAAACACCATCAAAAATAGATCCCTGAGGATTATTTGTAAAAGAATAACTACAACTAGTTAATGTTAATAAGGTAAATAAAGTAGTAATTAATTTTTTTGACATACTTAAATTATACATAATTTATTCCTCATGGTTTAGAAAATATTTATTTATTAAAAATTGAACATTCGTGACATTATGATATTTATATAAATGCATCGTACCATATAAGTCGACATAATTGTTATTAAGGAAAAAATCTTTATCGATATTAAAACAAACAATTTGGCTTGTTAAAGAAGTTTTAGTAATAATATGTTTTTGATTTTTAGAAAGTTTTAAAAATGATGTTTTGATATTTTCTAATTTTAAAATTGGGGCTTTAAATCCTTCACCAAAAGGCGCAAAAGAATTAATCAATAAACAATTTGATAAATTAATATCGTTGACATTAATTGTAATTGCGTTTATTTTTTCTTCCTGAGGAAGAATGTTTTGACAAATTGAAAATATTTTTTCTTTTAATTTTTCAAAATTTTCTTTTTTAAGCGTTAATCCTCCAGCAAAAGGATGACCACCATAATTATCTAAAAGATCATCACATTGTTTTAAAATATTGATTACATCATATCCCTGTGGAACGCGCATTGAACCTCTTAAAATATTTTTATCATGCGTGTCATAAGTTAAAATAATGGTTGGTTTTTGATAAGTTGATAAAATCTTATTAGCAATTAATCCAACCATCCCTTCTTCAATATCATAAATAGATATAATAATATCTTGATTAATATCATCCATATTAAGTTGAATATTTGAGGCAATGAATTTTCTATTTTCGTTACAAGAATCGATATCTTTATATATTTTTAAAATTATCGATTTATCATTAGAAGTTAAAAATTTAACTAATTCATTAATTTTAGTAGTTTTTAAAAGTCTTCCAACTGCATTAATTTTCGGCGCCATTTTCATTGACATCGACATATAATCAAATTCATCATTTTCTTTTAACAAATCAATTTGTAAAAATTTATTAGGTTGATAAATTAATGAGGCTAGACGCACTAAATCACGGTTAAAATCTTTTAAAGGCATCATATCGCTAATAATTGATAAAGCCCCTAAAATTAATAAATATTCATCAACTTTATTAAGTAAAGCATAAGAAAACATAAAGCTACAAAATCCAGCACTTGTAGCAATTGAAGAAAAATTAGAAATAAAAGGATGAATAATTACATCTGCCTTGGGTAAAATATCGCCTTGTTGATGATGATCAATAACAATAACTTGTACATTATTTTCTTTTAAATAATTAATTGGTTCAAAAGCGACAATTCCATTATCGCATAAAATAACTAAATCGTACTTTTTTTCTACAATAAGTCTAGCTTTTTCTAAAGTTATACCATAACCATCAATGTATCTGGATGGAATATAATAACCAATATTTTTATTAAGCATTTGAAAAGTTTTAACAATAATAGAACACGACATAATTCCATCACAGTCATAATCGCCATATACCATAATTTTTTTATTATTTTTTATCGCATCTTGACATATTTTAATCGCCTCATCCATTCCTTTAAATAAATAAGGATCTTTAATGTCATTGACAGTTAATGGCCTTGTTAAATAATCATATTCTTCTAAAGAAATATGATAATAATCTAATAATTTATAAAACAATGCTTCTTCCATATTTTCTTAAAAAAGACTGCCTTACAGCAGTCTAAATTATTAATCGTTAATACCAATAAATATAGCTTCTTCAGGCTCGCTAGATTTAATTTTAACTTTTTTATGTTTTCTTTTAATGGTTAATTTTGGTAAACGAATATTTAATTTTCTTTCTAATTTATAGACATAATGGCTTAAATATCCATAACATGTTAAAATAAATATTAAGGCAATTAAAATACCAATTAAACCGAAAACATAATATAAAGAGGTATTTAATACACCAAAACCAAAGAAATTAATACATAAATAAGCAGCGACTAATCCAAATGTAACAATAGCGCCAGCACTTAAAGATGTTGAACGTTTCATAATTTCTTCGTGTTTTTCAATTGAATTATCTTTGCTTCTTAATGTTTCTTCTTTAATCATTTCTTTTTCTTTATTAGCAAACATAACCATAAAGACATAAGTTAATAAAATAACAAATGGTAGAACAATAAAGATATCTAATCCAGTTGCAATTCTTGTTAAAGCAAAAAATCCAACACAAATAAATCCCGCAAAACCTGCCATTAAAATTGAAACAAGTCCACGTGATAATCCATAACGAATCATCATATATAATGACATAAATCCAATTGCAACAGCACTAGAAACAATTATCCAAATATAATTTGGTTGTTGCATACTTGTATGGACAGAGGCTTTTAATGATGCAGTAGCGTTAATATCAAGGTTCGCACCTTCAATATAATCAGAATATAACAATGCAAAGCTATTATCATATGTATGATCTTCTAATGTTAATCTTGCCATTGTTTCGCCATCGATATAACGTCCTAAATCAACAACAATATAATTGTATGTTGTTGTAACACCATTAGAAGTTTCTTCACGAGTAAAGGTATCAATATAATCATTTAAAATAGCATCACTAGCAAATAAAGGTTCACTTTCTTCACCTTCATCACCTTCATAAACTAATAATGTATTATTTAAAATGTTTTCAACAAAAGCGGTATTAACAGCGCTATTACTGGTCGTGGTTTCAAAATATAAATAAGAATTACCAGTTGAATAAGAAGGAGTATTAAACATATTTCCATTATTTAATACACCAAAAGTAACACTTCCAGCAATGCTTGCGATAAATAATAATCCACCAATAATAAGCATTGGTTTTTTATTTTTTGTAAAATCAGTGCTTTGGAAAGTACCATAATATTCTTGTTTTTCTTCATTAATTAAATTTGGTACATTTTCATTTTTAACACCAATAACAGAATATTTATTAACAAATTTGGTTGTATTAGTTAATAACCACATCAATGCTTTTAATCCTAAAGTGTTGAATATTAATGATGCAATACCACCAAAAACAGTGACTGCGGCAAATGAGACCATCATTTCACCACCTAGCCAATAAAATATTGCACCAATTAAAACTAATAAAACATTAAGATCAACAATAGGAAGTAAGGCACGTTTTGCACCTTCAGTATTAGCTTTTTTAAGAGAACGTCCACGATAACATTCTTCACGTACTTTAGTTAAATAAATAATTCCACAAGCAACGCTAATTAAGGCTACTAAAACTAAGCCGATAATTAAGGCAGTATTAAATTCTACACTAAATAAAATAGCAAATAACATTGCAATATATGTTGATAAAATACTAAATGTGGCAATAGATAAAGAAGCCCAACGATAAATAACAGCAAGTAATAAGGAAATAATAATAATTGCAAATAAAGTAGCAATAAGTGTTCTTGACATCGCTGTTGTTTCACGCATGCCATAACTAATTAAGTTTTCAAAGTAGGCTGGAACAGTTTCTTCAAAAATGAATGTGACATCATAAGGAAGTTCGTCACTATTTAATAAATTAATATAATAATTTGCAATTTGTGTACCATTGCTAACGTCACTAACATTAATTGAACCATCACCATCAGTATCGATATTAACACTACTAGCAATAGCGGTATGTTCATCATCAGACCAAATACGGCTAATATCAAATTGCATCAATAATTTATCAGCTTTATCTTCATCATAATCTTCATTACCAGAAATGAGTTGAGAAATGCTATCTTCGCCTTCAACAAAGTTATAAGCTAGATAAACATATGTTGCTGTGTCGGTAGTTGTATCACTTTCTTCATCACTAGTATTATTAGATTCTTCTTGGAGTCTTTCTGCTTCTTCAATAACAGCTTGAAATTCTTCACTTTCACTATTAATTGGGATAACAACAGTTGGATAGTGATTAATAAATGTGACATAACTATCACGAGTAGTGTCCATAAATTCATCACCAATAGCAACAACGTTAGTGCTTGTACCTAAAGCAAAAGCACCGTTAAAAGACAAATATGTTTCAATTTGTTCATAATAAGTTTGTCTATCTTCACTTAAAACAACTTTAACAGTGTCATTTCCTTCAGTATAAATATCGTATCGAGTTTCACCATAAGTATTAAGTCTTTCTTCCATAATAGTAGCAATTTCACTGCTAGCATCTTCAGGAAGTTCACTATTTTCATCCTCATTTGAGGATAATCTAAATGTCAAAGCACGACCATCAGAATATTCAATATTAGTGTTACTTTGAACAAAAGCGCTATTAAAGGTGGCACCGACAGCCACAAGACCAAATACTGATAGCGCAACATAAGCTATAAATCTTCGCATAATTTCCAATTCCTTTTATCTACTTAATTAAAATACATATAAAATTTTGCACAAAAAATATGCTTTATTAATTTACAATAAAACTATATAGTTTTCAATGATTAATTTATTAAAATAAATTGTCTTGATAATCAATCTTTAAATGTTGATATGCTTTAGGAGTTACTTGACGACCTTTTGGAGTGCGATTTATAAAGCCGATTTGAATTAAATATGGCTCATATACATCTTCTAAATTTGTGGTCTCTTCACCAATTGCTGATGCAATAGCGTCTAAACCAACAGGACCACCTTTATATCTTTCAATAATAGTTTTTAAATATCTAATATCAACATCATCTAATCCAAGAGGATCAACTTTTAAGGCTTGTAATGCTTTTTTAGTATGATCTAAATTTATATCATCAAAGCCTTCATAATTAGCAAAATCCCTCACCCTTCTAAAAAGTCGATTAGCAATTCTAGGTGTACCACGTGAACGTTTTGCTATTTCATAACTAGCGTCATCATCGATTTTGCAATTATAGACACGTGCTGTTCTTTTTACAATTTGATTTATTTCATCAATTGTATAAAAATTGATTTTTTCACATATACCAAATCTTGCTCTTAATGGTGAAGATAAATCACCCGCTCTAGTTGTTGCACCAATTAAAGTAAATGGTGCTAAATCAATAGTTAATGTTTTAGCGCTATTTTCTCTTGATACGACCAAAGATAAAGTATAATCTTCCATAGCTTGATATAATATTTCTTCAACAACTCTTGGAAGACGATGAATTTCATCAATAAATAAAACTTCACCAGGTTCTAAATCAGTTAAAATTGTTGCTAAATCACCAGGTTTTTCAATTGATGGTCCACTTAAAACACGTATTTTGGTATGCATTTCATTTGCAATTACATGCGCTAGTGTGGTTTTTCCTAAACCAGGAGGACCATAAAATAAGCAATGATCTAAAGTTTCCTTACGATGTAAGGCGGCATAAATAAAAACTTTTAAATTATCTTTTAAGTGTTGTTGGCCAACATATTCTTTTAAAGTTTCAGGCCTTAAAGATATTTCTTCTTGTTCTTCTTGCTTATCTTCTAAGGCGGATAATAATCTTTTTGCCATTTTATTTTTTCCTTAATTTTTTAAGCGCGATTGCCAATATTTGTTCATTTGTCGCGTTTTCTTCATTAATTTGAACTAAGACATTTTCAATTTGAGAATTTTTAAAACCAAGTTGTTTTAAAGCTTGTTTTACATCTTCATATTGATCTGGATTTCCTTTTTCACCAGTTAATTGTCCTTTTAGGTCTAATATGATTTGTGAAGCGGCTTTTGCACCAATGCCAGGTAATCTTTTAAGATATGTAATATTATTAGAAGAAATAGCTTTCATAAGCATTTCTGGAGAAGTCATTGAAAGAGCGTTAATCGCTAATTTTGGACCAATACCTTTAACGTTAATTAAAGATAAAAATGCTTGTTTTTCTAATAAAGAAGAAAATCCAATTAAATATTGTTCATCTTCTCTAACAACTAGATGTGTATATATTAAATATGTTTCATCAAGATGAAATTCATCAGGATGAGAAACAATTATTTGATAACAAACATCATGAACATCGACAACGATATAATTTTTATCAATATGTTTTATAATTCCTTTTAATGAATAATACATTTTTCTTACCTTTATTTATTATAACATAATATTACGCAATATATTCGAATTGGAAATCACAAAGAATGACAGTATCGCCATTTTTTGCGCCCATTTCTTCTAATTTATCATCGACACCAATGTGTCTTAAATGAGAAATTAATTTAAGCATTCCTTCATCGGTTGTAAGATTTACCATGTGATAATATTTTTCAATTTTTTCACCATAAATCTTATATGTATCAGCGTTAATTTTATCAATTTTAAATGATTCTTCATCATCTAATTTATAAACTTTAATAGATGAAGTTTTTGCGATATCATCAATTGTTAAATTTGGTGCATCTAATAAATGTTTGTATGCGCCTTGAATAAAATTATCAACATTTTCATTAGTTAAAGCACTGATAGGATAAATATCACCGCTGATAGATTTTTTAAATTGTTTCAATCGATCATGTGCACCATCTTCATCCATTTTTGATGCAACAATAATATATGGTCTTTTATCAAGATTATAACCATATTGTTTTAATTCCTCTTTTAAAGAATTAAATTGTTCGATTGGATCAAGCAAACCATCCATAGATATTACATAGCATATTAATCGACATCGTTGCACGTGTCTTAAAAATGTTAAACCTAATCCTTTACCTAAATGCGCTCCTTTAATTAATCCTGGCAAATCAGCTAATAAAAAATAATTTCCATCATGTAAATAAACAACACCAAGATTTGGCTCTAATGTCGTAAAAGGATAATCAGCAATTTCAGGTCGAGCATTACTAACTAATGATAAAAGAGTGGATTTACCAACACTTGGAAAACCTACAAGCCCAACATCAGCGAGTAATTTAAGTTCTAATGTTAGTTTTTTAATTTCACCAGGCTCTCCATTTTCAGCAATTTTAGGGGCACGATTGGTGCTTGATTTAAAACAAGCATTTCCTCTACCACCACGTCCACCTTTAGCAATTAAAAATGTTTTTCCTTCTTTATTTAAATCACATAAAAAGGTGTGATCAGGTTCTAAATAAACAACTGTTCCAACTGGAACATCGACAATGACATCGCTTGCGTATTTGCCAAACTTATTTTTTGGACCACCATTTTCACCATCTTGAGCAATAATTGTTTTGCTATGACGAAAATTAAATAAGGTGTTAATGTTTTTGTTAGCACGAAAGTAAATCGAACCACCACGTCCTCCATTACCACCACTAGGTCCACCCCATGGCATATATTTTTCTCTTAAAAAGGCAATCATCCCATCGCCACCTTTTCCAGAGCGAACTTCTATTTTAACTTGATCAATAAACATTTTAATCTCCGCTAATTATTTTATAAAAAGACCACATTGATTTCAATGTGGCTTTGTATTTTCTTTGTTTCTTATTCAGCTTCTATAACACTGACACGAGTTCTTGATTTACCCCATCTTTCGTATTTAACAATACCAGCTTTGGTAGCAAAGATAGTATCATCACCACCACGTTTGGTATTAAGACCTGGATAAATTCTTGTTCCACGTTGTCTATAAATTATATTTCCTGCTTTTGCGTATTGGCCGTCAGCTTTTTTAGCGCCAAGTCGTTTAGATTCACTATCACGACCATTTTTTGTCGAACCAACACCTTTTTTAGAAGCAAAGAGTTGTAAATTTAATTTAAACATCATCTTTGTTATTTCCTTTCTTAAATTTAATTTTGACATATTTGGGATAAGCTTGTGATATCGTTTTTAATGATGTAATTATTGTTTCAATAACAACTTCATCATGATTAGATACTTCTTCTTTAGCTTTTAAAAGAGCATATCCCTCATCTAATATCATTTCAAATCCATCAGGATTAGATATGGTATTAAATCCTCCTGTTATGACTGCTGATACACCAGCACAGACAATATCTTGACCATATTGCCCACTATTTGCGTGTCCATAGCAGACAAGAGATTTAAAATTTTTTTTAATACCACATATCTCTACTTGAATCATATTAGGCATTAATGCTTTCGATGACTAAGCAGGTGTATGGTTGACGGTGACCTAAGGTTTTACGTTCGTTGTGTTTAGCTTTGTATTTGTAAATACGAATTTTTTTAGCTAATCCATGTTTTTCGACTTTTGCAACAACACTAGCGCCTTTTACATAAGGTTTACCAACTTTGCTAGTTTTGTCGCTCACGAGTAAGACTTTATCAAATGTGTAGCTTTCGCCAGCTTGACAATCTAATTTTTCAACATAGATTTTCGCACCTACTTCAACACGTAATTGCTTACCGCCAGTTTCAATAATGGCATACATAATGTTGACCTCCTTTTTTAAAACTAATGACTCGCTTTTAAGGCACAATATGATTGTTTTAAAACCTTTTCAATGCGGTTGTAGCCTAACTAGAGGCGACAACGTGTGTAATATAACATAGTTATATAGTCTTGTCAAATTAAAATTTTCCATTTTTCAAGGAATAATAATCATTTTTGCTTACGATGATGTGATCAATTAAAATTAAGCCATGTTGTTTAGATAATAATTGTAACTTGTCAGTTAATAAAATATCTTCATCGCTAGGAGATACTTTATTAGTAATATGAGTGTGTATTAATATAAATTTATTACTAATTAGTTTTACTTTATTAATGATTTCTTCTAAAGAAATTAAAACAGCTTTTTTACTACCTTGATAAATTAATTCTTCCTTTGATATTTTATTAAGATTATTTATATAAATTAAGTAGACACATTCTTGATTATTATCTTTACAAAACATTTGATATTTCTTTATTAAATAATCAAAAATATCTTTGCTATTATTATTTAAATCGTATTGATAAATTCTTTTATATATTTCATTAATTACACCAATTAATAAAGATTTATTTTTTCCTATTCCTTTAATCTTATTTAAAATTAAAATATCTTGATTGAATAAATTATTAATTCCATCATATTGATAGATGAGTTGACTTGCAATCTCAATCGCGGTCTTATTTTTATAACCATTATTAATAATTATCGCTAGTAATTCGATATCTGTTAATGAAGTTATTCCGTAATGAAAAGCTTTTTCTTTTGGCCTTAAAAATAAAGGCATATCCTTAATTTTTAGCATCTATTCCCATGTAAATTTCCATCCGCCTGGTATGGTTACATTACCTTCTTTAGATAAAAACAAGCGATAGATAATTACCGCAACAACGGCAACTGCGACCACTGCCATAACAGTTGTTAAAGTAATGGCTTCACCAACATAGTGTTTTTCTAATTCGTAATCTTTCATAACATAAACATTATCCATAAATAAAAAACCTCCTTAATTACTTAAAGGAGGATTTTTTTAAAATGACTAATTTTTTATAAATTTTTTAATTGATTTGTTAAGGTAAGAAGATTTTCTTGATGTTTTTTTAATTTATTTTCTTCTAAAGCAATTTTCTCTTTAGGCGCTTTTTTAATAAAGTTAGGATTATTTAACATGTTTTGTGCTCTTAAGATTTCTTGTTGCTCTACTTTAATATTTTTCTCTAATAAGATTTTTAAATCTTCCTTATTAGCCTTGACTTTAATAAGCATATCACCAAGACTATGTAAATAAATCGCACCATCTTTGTTTGTTAAAGATGTATCAATTTCTTCAATATTTGTTGCAAAAGTGAAACGTTTTAAATAATTTTTAAAATTTTTAAAAGGTTTGACACGGAAATTAATCATCAAATCACAAGGACAATTAGGGGCTAATTTATGATTCGATTTATAATTTCTTACATCTTTAATGCAATCTAATAATAAATTTACACATCCATCAAATTCATCGTTAATAAATTTTCTTTCCACAACTGGATAATTTTCTAACATAATTGATTCTTTATGTTCTGGTAAAGATAAATATATTTCTTCACTAATAAAAGGACAATAAGGATAAATTAATAGTATAATTGTTTTTAAACATTTATATAATACTTGATGAATAATATTTTTATATTCATCACTTTCAATTTGTAAAGAAATCTTAGACATCTCTAAATAATTAGAACAAAAATCATCATAAACAAAATTATATAGATATGAACTAGCGGCATTAAAATCATATTTTTCCATATTACGAGTAACTTGTTTAATAGTTATTTGTAATCTATTCAATATGTAAGCTTCAAATCCATCTAATTTTTTAGCGTCAATATTTTCATTTTTAAAATCATTTGGCAACACATTTAAAATATAACGCGCTAAATTCCAAATTTTATTTAAATAATTATATGAAGATTCTACTTTTTCTTGGCTGTAACGCATATCTTGACCAGGTGTCGAATTTGTTGTTAAAAAATATCTTAAAGCGTCCGCGCCAAAATTAGAAATAACTTCATTAGGATCAACACCATTACCAAGAGATTTTGACATCTTTCTTCCTAATTCATCACGAACTAAACCATGGATAATGACACTTTTAAAAGGTGGTTTATTAAGATTAAATAAAGATTGAAACATCATTCTTGATACCCAAAAGAAAATAATGTCATAGCCTGTTGATAAGACATCAGTAGGAAAATATCTTAAAAAATCATCGCTTTTATTAGGCCAACCTAAAGTTGAAAACGGCCATAATCCAGATGAAAACCACGTATCAAGAACATCGCTATCTTGAACATAATTTTCGATATCTTTTGGAGGATTAACACCAACATAAATTTCTTGGCTATCTTTTTTATAATATGCCGGAATTTGATGACCCCACCACAACTGTCTTGAGATACACCAATCATCAACATTTTCCATCCATCTAATTAAAACTTTATTAAATCTAGATGGAACAAATTTAACTTTATTTTTCCCCTTTTGATTATCTAAAATTAATTTCGCTAATGGTTTCATTTTGACAAACCATTGTTTTGATAACATTGGTTCAACTACAGCATTGCTTCTTTCAGAATGACCAACTGAGTGAACAATATTTTCAATTTTAATTAAATCACCATTATTTTTAATATCTTCTAATAAATTTTTACGGCATTGGAAACGATCTTGTCCGACATATTTACCACATTTTTCATTCATTGTGCCATCTTTATTCATAATAATTGGACGAGCAAGATTATGTCGTTTAGAAATTTCAAAATCGTTAGGGTCATGCGCTGGAGTGCATTTCATAACCCCAGTTCCAAATTTAATATCGACATATTCATCTCCAATGATCGGAATTTGTTCATTATTTGCAGGATTAATAACATATTTTCCAATATAATCAACATATCTTTTATCATTAGGATTAACGCAAAGACAAACATCACCAAACATCGTTTCTGGTCTTGTTGTCGCTACTTCTAGATATTTATCTAATCCAACTAAATGATATTTAAAATAATAAAATTGTCCTTTATCATCATGATGAATAACTTCAATATTACTAAGTGCGGTCATTTGAATTGGATCCCAGTTAGTAATTTTTTCACCACGATAGATCAATCCTTTTTCATATAAATCAACAAAAACTTTTTTAACCGCGTCATTTAAACCTTTATCAAGAGTAAATCTTTCTCTAGAATAATCTAAAGATAATCCTAAACTAGCCCATTGTTCATGAATATTTTTGCTATATTCAT
Source organism: uncultured Bacilli bacterium (assembly GCA_944358865.1). GTDB lineage: Bacteria > Bacillota_I > Bacilli_A > RFN20 > CAG-826 > CAJOOD01. Next base: position 93,132 of record CALVRV010000002.1, read on the forward strand.
CTTTCCATTTCCAAGCAATATCAAGAAATTCTTGTCTTGTTAATTTTGTTGTATCAACACCATCTTGTTTTAACTTATTCATGATTTTTGCCTGTGTTGCAATTCCTGCATGGTCACAACCAGGTAACCATAAAACATCATAACCTTTTGCTTTTTTATAACGCGCGATAATATCTTGTATAGTGGTATCCCAAGCATGACCTAAATGTAATTTACCAGTTACATTTGGAGGAGGAATAACCATAGAAAATGGTGTTTTTGATTTATCACCAGCGGTAAAATATCCTTTATTTTTCCAATTTTCATATTTATTTTTTTCTACTTTTTTATGATCATATCTTGTTTCTAACATAATATCCTCCTTTAAAGCAAATAAAAACGCCCTTTTTTAAGGACGTATTATCTACGCGGTACCACCTTAATTTATTAATTAATAACTAATAATTAATACACTTTATTTCGTTAACGCCGAATTACGTAATTTCTTAAGTTCTAACAAAACGACCTTCATCAACAATTTCTAGGCCCCACTTCCACCTTAAGGGGCTCTCTATCTAGCTTAATTGATTACTCCTTTTTGCTTAAACGAACAACAATATTATATATTATTTTTATTAATATACAATTATTAAATAACACTAATATTAAAGTTTAAAAAAGTATAATTAAACAATTTATAAACATTATTTTTTAAGATAATATTCGATGCTTTTTTTTAATTTATCGATGTTTTCTTTTTTTAAAGTTGATGTAAAAATCATATCATCTATATTAATATTAAGCGTATCTTTAATATGATGAGTAATTTGATATCTTTGACTTTGATTTAATTTATCTGCTTTTGTTAATACAATAACAAAGTTTATATTTTCTTCTTTAAAAAAATTAATTAATTGTAGATCATCCTCATTTAATTTTCTTCTTGAGTCTAATAAAAACACAACTAAAGCTAAATTAAATGTATTAGAAAAATAATCTTCCATCATTTCACTAAATAAATTTATTTCGCTTATATTACTTTTTGAATAACCATAACCAGGAGCGTCAACTAGATAAAATTTTTGATCAACATTATAAAAATTTAATAATTTAGTGTGGCCAGGTTTTGAAGAAACAAAAGCAAGATTTTTATTATCGCAAAGACAATTTAAAAGGCTAGACTTACCAACATTACTTCGTCCTACAAAAAGCACTTCTTTTAATTTATCATCTTCTTTTAATTTAATTGAAGGCAGTGATTTTATAAAACGTGTATTTTTAAAATTGATCATATCTAGCCTTGATAAAATTATTTAATTAAAGCAACTTTTAAAGCATCATCAACACAATTCATGTAGACAATATTTAAACTTTCTTTGACTTCTTTTGGAAGTTCTTCAACACTTTTTTTATTATCGTTTGGAACAATAATAGTTTTAATTTTAGCGCGTGTTGCCGCTAAAGACTTTTCTCTTAACCCACCAATAGGAAGAGCATGACCTCTTAAAGTTACTTCACCAGTCATCGCCACATTTGCATCAATTGCCTTTTTGCTAAAGCAAGAAATAATCGCACAAGTAATAGCAACACCGGCACTTGGACCATCTTTTGGCACTGCTCCTTCTGGAACATGGATATGGACATCGTTTTCTTGGAACAATTTTTCATCAATATCATATTTGTTTGCATTTGCGCGAACATAGTCTAGAGCAATTGTTGCAGATTCTTTCATGACATCACCAAGATGACCAGTTAACACTAAAGCCCCTTTACCTTTAAAATAATTTACTTCTATTGGTAAAATGTCACCGCCATATTCAGTGTAAGCAAGGCCAGTAACAACACCAACTTGAGGTTCTTTTTCTTTTTTAGTTGAATCAAATATTTCTGTGCCTAAAAATTCTTTAACTTTATTAACGTTGATTGTTAAAGTTTTTGATTTTTCATTTTCAACAAAATGCAAAGCAGCTTTTCTAAGGCAAGCAGCAATTTGTCTTTCTAATTCTCTAACACCTGCTTCACGGGTATAATGTTCAATAACATAATTTATAGCTTCATCATCAAATTTAACATGATGTTTTTCTAATCCATTCGCGACAATTTGCTTTTTGATAAGATGTTGTTTAGCAATTTGAAGTTTTTCAATTGAAGTATAAGAATTAACTTCGATTAATTCTAAACGATCTCTTAATGGTGCAGGAATATTTTCTAAATAGTTTGCTGTACAAACAAATAAAACATCACTTAAATCATATGGTTCTTCTAAAAAATTATCATTAAAAGCAAAATTTTGTTCTGGGTCTAATACCTCAAGTAATGCACTTGAAGGATCGCCTTTATAAGAAGAACCTAATTTGTCTACTTCATCAAGCAAGAAAACAGGATTAGTGACTCCAGCTTTTTTCATTCCAGCAATAATTCTACCTGGTAAAGCACCAACATACGTACGACGATGACCACGAATTTCTGCTTCATCAGATATGCCACCTAAACTAGCTTTAATAAATTTTCTTCCTAACGCTCTGGCAATAGAACGTCCTAAAGAAGTTTTGCCACATCCTGGTGGGCCATAAAAACATAAAATTGGTGATTTTAAATTACCAGTTAATTTTTTAACTGCTAAATATTCGACAATTCTTTTTTTAACTTTAGCTAAACCATAATGATCTTCATCAAGAATTTTTTTAACATTTTCAATATCATCATTATCACTTGTTTTTTGCCACCATGGGACATTTAATAAAGTTTCAACATAATTTTGAATTAAAGATGTTTCTAAAGAACCAGGTGGCATCATTTCAGCTTTATTTAGTTCACTAAGAATTTTATCTTTAATATTTTGAGGATAATGCCCTTCTTCTAATCTTTTTTTAATTGAATCAGATTTATCTTCACCATCATTTAATTCTTTTTTAATAGCTTTTAATCTTTCTCTTAAAAAGAAATCTTTTTGGGCTTGACTAGAAGAATTTCTAATTTCATTATCAATATTTTTTTCTACATCAAGATTTATTTGACTAAGATCTAATACTTGATCAGCAAGATTATAAAGATCTGACATTGTCTTACAAGTAAAAGCCTGATAACGAACTTCAAAAGGAATATTACTAAATTGTAAAATTGTATACGCTAGAGAATAAAAATTGTTTTCTAGATTAATCGAAGAGCCTTCGTGACGACGATAAACATCGATTAAATGTAGCTTTTCAGCTTTATCTAACAAACGATTTAAATAACCATATGCAATCGCACTTTTTCCATCTTCATCTTTTAAAATTTCACCAACAGCGTAAAAGCATCCATCTTTAAAATATATCTTATTAAAACGAACACGACTATTAGCTATAATTTTTAAAGTAAAATTTTTACGATCTTGATTTAAAGAAATAATACGGCACAAGCTCCCATATTCATAAATATTATCTTCTTTAATATCGCTCATATTAGGATCTTTTTGTGCGGTTGAAAAAATCAATGAATCATAACTATCTTTACTAGCGTAGACCGCTTTTGAAGAAATGCTTCTTCCAACCCCAATACTTTGGGTCACATCAGGTAACACTAATGCTTCTTTGGTAATAAGAATAGGTAATTCAATAATGTTTTTGGTATTGTCCATAAACTAACCTCCTTCAACAGATAGATTAGTTATTGTTATTAAATAGATAATCTTCTGCTTGTCCTAATAAAATTTGATTTTGTAATTGGCTTTGTTGATTTTCTAAAGCCTTTTTAACATCTTCAATTTTCATATTATATTGTTGGGCCATTTTAGCATATTCAAATTCTAATTCTTTTTCACCAACAACGATATCTTCTAATTTTGCAACTTCTCTTAAAATAGTAACTGCTTTTAAATTTTTAATCGCATCATTTTTTAAAGTTTCCATAAATTGTTCTTCGTTTTGTCCAACAACTTCTAAATATTGTTTTAATTGGAAACCGCTTTGTTGCATTCTAGTTTCAGCATCTTTTCTTCTAGCTTCAACTTCAGCGTCAATAACTGCTTGAGGAATATCGATTTGAGAATTTTTTTCAATTTCTTCAAATAATTTATTTAAATATTCAACTCTGACACTACGTTTTTTGTTATTGAGAAGTTCTTGTTTTTTATAATTTTTTAATTGTTCAACAGTTTCAACATCTTTAATGTTTAATTCTTTAACAAATTCATCATTTAATTCTGGTAAAATTTTGCATTTAATTTCATGTAAATTAATTTTAAATACAGCTGGTTTGCCTTTTAAATTGTCCATGTATTGTTCAGGGAATGTAACATTAACATCAAATTGTTCACCGCTGGTATGACCAATTAATTGTTCTTCAAAACCTGGAATAAAATAATGTGATCCAACTTCTAATTCATAATTTGAGGCGGTACCACCTTCAAATTTTTCACCATTGACACTGCCTTCAAAATCCATTACGACAGTATCACCTTCTTCAACTTTGCCTTCTTTAGTTTTTAAAGTAGCGTTTTCTTTTAATAATTTTTTAATTTCACTTTCAACTTCTTCATCGCTGACAGAAGGTTCAGTTTTTCCAACTTGTAAATTTTTATAAGTGCCTAATTTAATTTCTGGAGCACCAGTAATAATAAACTTGACCACTAATTCATCTTTAGTTAATTTATCAATAGTAATTTCTGGACGAGTAAATGGTACAACTTTATCTTCTTCAATAATTGCTTGATAAGCAGTTGGAAGTAATGAATCAATTGCGTCATTATATAAACGTCCTTGATCTATTTTATCTTTAACTAAATTATCTGGAGCGTGTCCTTTTCTAAATCCAGGTACATTAACGTTTTCTTTTAATTTATTAAAAGCTTTTGTTTGAGCTTTTTCCCATTCTTCTTTACTAAAAGTAACAACGACTTCAGTTTGACAATGTTCTAATTTTTGTAATTTTCTTTCCATTTTTTAACTCCTTTAATATTTCGTTCGTGGTATATTATAAATAATATAAAAATCAAAAACAATTAAAACGCATAAAAATATGAGTTTTTTTAAAATTTTGATAAAATCATTAAAATTTCTTTAATTAATTTGTCATCACTATCTTTTAAATTATCGACACTGTTACTTAACATTTTATCAATAATTAGACAAATATCTTCATATAATAAATTTTTATCTGCGCTGATTTTTTTAGGATAATAATATAATCCATAAAGCGTCAAAATATTATTAAATAAATCAATAAATTGCGCTTCTTTTGATTTTTTAGCTAAATTAATGCAATACATATAAGTATCATCATTTAATAAAGTTGGAATATCTTTTGGAATGACACTTATAATTTCTCCATGCCAGTTAAAATCTACTTTTTCAGCATATTTATTTTCACTTAAAAGAATCAAAACAAGAGTGCGAATTGATTCTTTTTTATAATTAAGCATGATATCTTGCAAATAAGATGCAAATATTTCTAAACGATACATAGGTAAAATAGATAAAGCTTTTTCAATTTTTGCATCGTTATTACTTGTTAATAATTGTTTAATTTCTTCAACACTAAGCGATTGCTTTCTTTTATTAAATTCTAGTATTTCTTTTTTATATTCAGCATATTTTTCTTCAACTTCTTGGCTAATGTATGGGTATTCTTCATAATGTTGTAACGCTAATAAGGCATCATTAACATTATTAAAATACAAGCAAATATTAATGTGGGTATCGATTAATTTAACTAAGTCTTTATTTAATAATTCTTCATTATCTTTTAAGGTAGATATCGCTTTATCATAGTCGTTTAAAAAAGCATAAGCCATAGCCTTAATAAACAATAAATCTTTATCCTTACTATCATTAATTTTTAAAATTACTTGATCGTATTTCTTTTCATCAAATAGTTTTGCAATTTCTCTTTTTAAATCCATAATTAGTAGTTTTTTAGTTATTAAATAGTATTAAATTATCTAGTCTTAAAAACTTTAAAAATGCAAGAACAATATCTTCTTCACGTGTTTTAAAGTTTTCGTTAATCCATTTTTTAAAGACACCTAAAGTACCAAAGATAATAAAGGTAATAACATAGTCTTTACTTGTCCCATCTTCAACTTGTTTAACAAGTATAGATGAACTAACTATATCATAAAAACGTTTATAAATAAGACTAGTAAAATGTTCACCTGCAACATTAAATAATGTCTTAAATAAATTAGCGTTTTCTTTAATATAGTCACATATTGTTTTTAAAAGTGCCATATATTCAAAACCACATTTTTGAATGATTTGTCCAATAGCGCTTAAAGCATCATCTTCTAGTTCTTTGATGACCTCATCAATGCTTTGATAGTGTAAATAAAATGTTGAACGATTAATATCTATCGCTAGGCAAAGCTGACTTATAGATAATTTTTGATCTCCGCTTTTACAATAAGTATTGATAACATATTGTTTAATTGCGGTCTTTGTTTTTTTAATTCTTCGATCCATATTATTTTTAATTATTTAGTTAGCCTTATTTACGCTAAATAATTTGATCTCCTTTCTAGGCAATTTTAATTAAGGAATATATATTTTTAAACCATCAACAATATTTTTTAATTTGTTGAAAAATATATAAATTAGACATAGTGTTGACTAATTTATAGATAAATTATAGTAAATTAAAATTGTAAAACAACAAAAAAGGAGGAAAAAGTTATGTTAAACAATCAAAAAATACTAATAACTGGCGGAACTGGTCATTTAGGAAACACTTTAATTAAACAATTAAATAAATTAAATATTGCACCATCAGTCATAATTTTAAAAAACGATTACGCTTATCCTTTAAAAAATGATCAATATACACGTATTACTGGAGACATTACTGATCGAGATTTTATTTTTGATATTGTTAAACAATTTGATATTGTTATACATCTTGCTAGCCAAATTTCTATTAAAGCAAAAGATGATTATATGAAGCTTTATAAAGTTAATGTTATTGGAACAGTTAATATCGCTGATGCATGTTTACAATACAATAAAAAATTAATTTATGCTTCTAGTGTTCACACTATTCCAATTTTATTAAATAATAATAAAATGCTTGAACCAACCTCATTTAATATTGATTCTAATCATGGTAATTACGAAAAAACAAAATCAATCGCTACTGATTATGTTTATGATTTAATTCATCATAAAAATTTATGCGGAACAATAATTTATCCATCTGGAATAATTGGTGAAAATGATTATCAAGTTAGTGAACTTGCTACTTTATTTATTGACATTGCAAATAACAAACTTCCAGCCTATGTCAAAGGTGGCTATGCTTTTGTTAGTGTTAATGATGTCGCATCAAGTATTATTAGTATCATGTCAAAAGAAAAATATCAGACTGAATATATTATTTCAGGTCAATATTTGTCAATTAAAGACATTATTATTACTATTAATGATTTAATTGGTAAAAAATCATTACCAGTTAAAGTATCAATTAATTTTGTCAAAATATTTATTCCATTATTTACACTTATTAGCAAAATAAAAAATAAGAAACCACTTTTTACTTTATATTCATTAAAAACTATATTATCAAATTCTAATTTTGATACGACAAAAGCAAGAATTGAATTAGGTTTTAATCCAGAAGATGTTCGTTTAACAATTAAAAAAGCTCTAATTTGGCTTTTAGAAAATAAAGCCTATCTATTTAATAAAAAACATATTAAAAACATTAGATTAAGACTTTTAAATGAATAAATTATTTATTGTTAATTTTTAAAAGGTCATTTAAAACAATCATTCCTAATATTTTTTCATTTAATTGACCATGTTCATTAACAAATATAGCGACAAGTTTTTTTCCTTTTGAAGAATAATCATCAAATATATTGTATATTTCATCCACTGTTGTGTCTTTACTAATTAATTCATATTTTTCTGAGACGTGATTATTAATATCAATGTAATTAGAAAAATCATTTATTTTTAATTCATCAAAAGAATAAATATTATTTTTAGCCATATACATAAACAAAACGTTTGGTGAAAATACTCCTTTTAAATATCCGTTTTCTAACACTGGTATTTGCGTAAATCCTTTTCTTATCATATTTTCTAAAACCGATGCCAATTTAGATTGATAAGAAGCGTAATATAAATTATTAATTTTTGTCATGATATGATGAGCGCATATTGGATTTTTTAGTTGCTCTATTTCTTCTTTTAAAAAATTAATTGTCGTATCAGATATTTTTAAAAGATCACTAGAATTCATGTCAAATTCATGAACTAAATCATTTCTTAAAATACGAATCATATCAATTCGCTTTGCTTTAATATGGTTATAACGGTTATTTGAATTTTCTAATTGATTGATATAACGAGATATCATTGATGATGAACGAGAAAAATTATTAAATTTATCTCTTAATAAATCATCAAATTCGTTGTATAGTTCAATAAATATATCAATATTATCTTTCATATTTTGATTATAATTGATTATTTTTTAAAAAGATAGAAAAAGAACTATTATATATTTTTTTACTTGCGTGTACGTGGCTCTGTTAAATTAAACGGGGTTATAAAAGCATGGGTTAATTCTCGTGCTTTTTCTTATAGGAAGATATTAATACATCCTCTTTTTATTCTAAAAACGAACACTAAGTGTGTTGAAATTCGTATATAAGGTTTTACTTTGTTAAAACACTTTAATTTATAAATAGAGAGTTTTTAATTCGCTACACTAAACAAAAACTGTTAAATACAGCGGGGTTAAGAAAAAAATCGACCCCGTTTAATTTAACAGAGCCGAAATTTAAGGTGGCGTATAATTAATATGCCGCCTTTTATTTTAGTAAAAATAAAAAAGGGGCTGTTCGAAAACCTAAAAGGTGAATGACAGCTCCTTTTTATTATGTAAAAGAGATGAAATCGTAAGAAATCAT
>CALVRV010000003.1 GCA_944358865.1 uncultured Bacilli bacterium
GAGATTTAATTATAACTTATCAGAGTAAAATCAACTTTTTGGTATAAAACGGAATTTACTTTAAGAATTAACAAAAAATAAAAATAATTAATATTTCATTTTATTTTAATCTTTAAATTAGATAAAATAAATATATCGAGAAAAAACATTCATTAATATAGGAGGATTTTGCTATATGGATTTTTTAGCAAATAATATTCGCGATGTCGCTGTGCTCGGGCACCAGGGAAGCGGTAAGACTTCTTTGGTTGAAGCTATTTATGCTGTTGCGAATAACAAAAAAGATAAAGGTAGCATTGAAAAAAGAAATACCATATCTGACTTTACACAAGAAGAAAAAAACCGTCTTACTTCATGTTCATTAAGCGTCGTTAATTTGGCTTATCAAGATTATAAAATTAATCTTATTGATATTCCAGGTAACGACGATTTTATTTATGAAGCTATGTCTATTGCGCGTATGGTTAAAGGTGCAATATTAGTCATTGACGCTTCTAGTGGTGTTCAAGTTGAAACTATTAAACATTATAAATTATTAAAGAAAAGAGGAATTCCCACGATCATTTTTGTTAACAAAATGGATAAGGAAGATGTTAATTTTGATAATGTATTAAAAGATATTCAAACTAAAATATCTAAAACCTGTGTACCATTTTGTTTACCAATAGGTCATGAACATACATTTGATGGATTTATTAATGTCGTAGATCTTAAAGCAAGAAAATATAATGGTGTCGAATGTGTTGATGATGTTATTCATGATGATAAAAAAGAAAAAGTTTTAGAATTACATAATATGATAACAGAGCAAGTCGCTTTAACCGATGATGCTTTATTAGATAAATTCTTTTCAGGTGAAACTTTAACAATGGATGAAATTCATAAAGGACTTAGAAAGGGTGTATTAAATGGTGAATTAACTCCTGTTATGGTTGGATGCGCTCTTAAAAATATTGGTATCCATACATTGTTAAATATGCTTATTTCTTATTTACCTGCACCAAATGATTTAAAACCTTATACTTGTAAGGATAATCAAGGTAATGAAACAATAAGAAAAACTGATGATAATGAACCATTTTCTGCTTATATTTTTAAAACTAGTGTTAACCCATATTCTGGTGTTATTGCCTTATTAAAGGTTAATTCTGGTACATTAAAATTAGGAGATGAAGTTTATTGTCCAAATAATGGACAAACATATAAAGTTAATACTTTATTCTTTGTTAATGGTGAAAAACAAGAAACAACAAATATAGTGCATGCAGGAGATTTGTGTGGTGTATCTAAATTAGATGATTTAGAAAATGGTTTTACATTATGTGATAAAACTAAGATTGCTAAATATGAACCCGCTCATTTACCAACCGCTGTTTATTTTAAATCAATTGAAGTTAGAAATAAAAAAGATGAAGAAAAAATTAATAATTCACTAGCGAAAGTTTTAAAAGAATCACCATGTGTGGAATTAAAACGTAATAATGAAACTAAACAATTATTAATTGGTGGTCTTAGTGATTCCCATATTTCTTATATTGCTGAAAAACTTAAAAACACATATGGAATAACTGTTACATTAGGTGATCCAAAAGTAGTGTATAGAGAAACTATTAAAGCAACAGCAGAAGCAGAAGGAAGATATGTTAAACAATCTGGTGGATCAGGATTTTATGGTATTGTTACAATGAGATTCTCACCAAATGATAAAAATGAATTTACTGAAGAAATCTTTGGTGGTGCCGTTCCTAAATCTTATTTCCCAGCCGTTGAAAAAGGTTTTTATGAATCTGTGCAACAAGGATTATTAGCGGGATTCCCAGTTGTTGGTGTTAAAGCAACACTTATTGATGGTAAATATCATAGTGTCGACTCTAATGAACTAGCGTTTAAAATGGCTGCCATACTTGCCTTTAAAGAAGCGTATATGAAATGTAAACCTACTATTTTAGAGCCAATTATGAAAATTACAATCAATGTTGAAAATCAATATATTGGTAATATTTTAAATGATCTTACACAAAGAAGAGGACGTGTCTTAAATATGGAAGAACTTGGTGATGATACACAAAATATTATCGCTCTTGCTCCTGAAAGTGAAATTTTAGATTATGTTACTCAATTAAGAGTGTTAACACAAGGCAGCGGTTTCTTTAATCGTGAATTTGATTCATTCCAAGAAGCTCCAAATTATTTAATTGATTCCATTATTAAAAATAACTCATTATTAAATAAATAAATTTAAGAAAGGATGGTATTTAGTTATGATAGAACCTTATACCGAACAAGAATTATTCAATCTACGTCATGTCGTGGTGGAACCAGACACAATTATTGATCGCTTTAAATGCACATTGGTATGTTCAATCAATGGTAAAGAAGAAGTAATTGGTAAAAGAAAATGGAAAGTTAGAGATATTAAAGGAGAAGGCTATATTGGTTTTGATGCTTTTAATCACTCTGTCGAAAATGCAATAACACAAAGAATTCGTATTACATATGTTGGACATGATTATGTTTGTGTTTTTGTAAGAGAACCAGCGAAAGGCAATATTCCTCATCTACATCGTGTATCTTTAAAAGATAATGATTTTGTAACATCTGTTGATTGTGGCAATGGTATTGTTTATAAACTAATTACCACAGTTAAAGAAAAAGAATACCCAAATTATTAATTAATTATTAAACTTTTAAAAAAGCGAAGAGATGTATTTTTACTTCGCTTTTTATTTTGCATTGAAAAATGCGCAAATCCTTGATATTTATTATGAATTTAAAGTCCTAGAGTGTGCTCGATAACAATATAAATGCCTAAAATAACTAATATTGATCCACCAATAATATTTGCAATACTATATTTACCTTTTAATAATTTATTTATTTGTTTACCTAATATAACACCTATAAAAGCAATAACAAAAGTAATACCAAATATTACTAAAGCATCCCAGGCAATAAATATCTCAAATGTAGTTAATGTAATACCTACAGCAAAAGCATCAATACTTGTTACAACACCTTGAAATAAAATAGTCCAAATATTAAACTTTATTTCTTTTTCTTCTTCTTTTTTAATAATATCTTTAATTCCTTCAAATATCATCCATAAACCAATACCATCTAATAAGGCAAAAGCAACCCAATGATCATAATCTTCAATATATGACATGAATGTTTCACCAAGGAAATAACCTATTGTTGGAATTAGACCTTGGAATACACCAAAAGTTAAAGCAATAACAATGCCTTGCCATAATTTGATGTTTTTTATACGAATACCATTACATATCGCGACAGCGAAGGCGTCCATTGCTAACCCAATTGCAATCAAAATTAATTGAATCCACATAACGATTAATCAATATACATTGATTTTTGTCTAGTGTCTAGGAAAATTAAAAAGTCTGTTTTGATAATATTTTTTTAAAAAAACACATTGCTTAATACTATCAATTGCGTTATCATAAACATATACAACAAGGAGGAATATTTATGAATAGTTCTTTATGTTTAGCAATGATTTTTATCAGTGCTTTATCTATTAATTGCAGAAGCGTTTCTTTAAGTAGCGCTAACGCGACAAACCTTCATACTAATGACAATGTTAAAAAAACATTTAATGCTCCAACTTTCGATGCAGATTGTAGCGATTTTAATATAGAAGTAGGTGATAATTGGGAATTGTATGATATGGGTAGCAGCAACACATTTAAAACATACACAGATAGTTTTTATGATCAAAACAGATTACAATACACTTCGGAAGTACAACATGTAGTTTTAAAGATGCGTAACAACAATGTTTATACATATTTAGCAAGAGTTACATTAAACCCAATTTGTCATGAACGAGATTCCGGATTTTTTGGTATTGGAAGCAAGTGGGATGATTGGTCATTCAAGGGTGTAAATATTGCTACCCAATTACCAAGTTATGCTAATTTAATAGATTATATACCTTTGTCATATACTTATAGCGAAAATAAAATTATTGTCGATGAAATGAGATTTCACTATTTAGAAGACACTAAAGTAAGTTTTACTCATGGCGTTTTAAATGGTATGTCTCTATATACATCACTTAATCAATATTATGTTTTTAATTCCTCTTATTCATATAACGAGGTAAATGATTATAGCAAAAATAAGTATGCCTTCTATTTTGCTTTTATGTTTGATGCTGGCAATCACGATATTCATTATTTTCCTGTATCTGATTATGACAGCGGAATATCTTTTTTTCCAAAAGTTGAATTTACCTTCCATTACTATGGATATCATTATTTTCATGATGTATACAATACAGTAACTCTTTATCCTTTAGCGGATTAATTAACTAACATGACTATTACTTTATCTAATATTTCAAAATCTTTTTCTGATAAAATTGTCTTAAAAGATATCAACTATACTTTTAATGATAAAAATTTATATTTTCTTGTTGGCCCTTCTGGTAAAGGTAAATCAACTATCTTATCTATTTTAGGATTATTAGATACACCAACTTCTGGTGATATATTGTTTAATAATAAAATAATAACAGATAATGAAAAAGATGATTTTATTAAAGAACATATATCATTTGTTTTCCAAGATTATAATTTGTTTGATAATTTAAATGTCTATGATAATTTTTCTTTATATGTCGATAATAAAGAAGAATTAATTGATCTATTAAATAAATTTAATCTTGATATATCTTTAAAAACTAAAGTGAAATATTTATCAGGTGGAGAAAAACAAAGATTATCTATTTTAAGAGCTCTTATAAAAGGTGGAGACATATTATTATTTGATGAGCCAACTGGTAATTTAGATAAAGAAAATTCTATTTTAGTTTTTGACATGATAAAACAAATAAGTAAAGACAAACTTTGCATCGTTGTTTCTCATGATATTGATTTAGCTATTAGTTATGGTGATTATATATTAAACATTGATAATTATACTCTAAATGAATATAACGATACTTTCATATTAGATTTTAAAAATGAAGGTAGTAAAGCACTTAATCAATTAAATTTATATCTAAATAGCAATATTGATTCTTTTATCTTAACTTATGATAAAGAAGAAATAGTTATTAATAAAGACAATCAACTAGAAACATTAAATAAGATTTATCAAGAATACAAAGATCAAAGCATTAAAGTAAAAATCAAAGCTAATACAAACAAAACTATAAATAACAATAACGAATATAAAATAGAAAAACATTCTTTAAAAATAAAACAATTTCTTGCTAAATATTCTTTAAAAAATTTTACATATAAAGTTGGTAGGGCTATTTTATCGGTAGTGTTGATGACTTTTTCTTTATCTGTTTTATTTAGCCAATTTAGTTTTCTTTTTTATAATGAAAATCAAACAATTCGAAACGCTTTTTTAGCTAATGATATTCAATACGTTTATTCAAATCCAGAAAACGGATATGTGGTAAATAAATTAATAAAAGAAAATAGTAATGTATATCCAAAAGAAACAATTAAAATTTTAGCAAATATCGCAAATTTAAAACATTATTTTTATTTAAATGATTTTCCTTTGGACATTTATATTGTAAAGGATAAATTTATATACAATGATATTGAATACGAGCCACTAAAAAATGGTAAGATTATGCTTTCTGATTTCGCTAAAGAATTTTTAAAAATACCAAGTGTTGATATCGTTAAAAGCGTTGAAAAAAGATCATTATACAATCAAGGCATTGTTGGGATTGATGAATATGGAATAAATTTTGATATAGACTACAGCGACTCAATAAAGACAACTTTTAATATAAATGATATTACAGATGTTGATTATGATACGGCTCGCAAATATAGCTTTGGAATATTAGATTATGATTGTTTTTTAAATCAATTAGATCAAAAAATTATTAACCAATCATATTGGCTCAATATGTCTTCCTATGACATTTCATATCTTAAACCTTATAATAATGAAACATTATATTTGGGAAGCATTCCAAAAAATAAAAATGATGTAATTTTATCTCTAAATTCTCATTATTTAGATGAAGAAGAAATTAACTATTATGTTAATGAATACTACAACAAAAAAATTATTGTTCATGATATTGATATTGCTAGTGAAGAATCTTTAAAATACGCTTTTAACTTATATGATTATTGCAAAGAAATTAATATTGTCGGTGTCTCATTAAGAAGTGATACTGGTGCTGAATCTAGTTATTTAATTTCACAAGATTTATATAATGAATTAAAAGGTGATATATTAAACACTATCGATCAATGCTTTTATTTAAAAAATGCTGAAAAAACTGTAAATACATTGCAAAAATACAATATTTCTTTTACTTCTGATAGATCAATTTGCGATAGAATTGTTGTTCAAATTAATAATTTTACAGATTATTATATTGTAGACTTGCAACTGGTATTTATTTCTTTATCTTTAATTATGATGCTTTTTTATACTTTGTCTTTAATATTATTTGTCATGCAATTAATTAAAGATAATTTCCATCAATTAGCCACAATGAAATCATTTGGAATTAATACAAAACAAATATTTTTTAGCTCGTATTTAACAATTCTAATTCCTAGTGTTATTGGCTTTGTTTTGAGCGTGATTTTTGGTGTATTAGTAATCTATATATTTAACACTGTTTTTTCTAAAATGGTTATTTTGGATGCCGCTGTTAATTATTATAATGTGCTTTTACCAGTTTCTTGGGCATTTGTTATACCGATGATACTTAGTATTATCATTCCTTTTATTGTGTGTTTATTTTTCATAAGACGCTTTAATAAAATTCAGCCTTATGATGCTTTAAAGAGGTTTAACTAACATGACTATTACTTTATCTAATATTTCAAAATCTTTTTCTGATAAAATTGTCTTAAAAGATATCAACTATACTTTTAATGATAAAAATTTATATTTTCTTGTTGGCCCTTCTGGTAAAGGTAAATCAACTATCTTATCTATTTTAGGATTATTAGATACACCAACTTCTGGTGATATATTGTTTAATAATAAAATAATAACAGATAATGAAAAAGATGATTTTATTAAAGAACATATATCATTTGTTTTCCAAGATTATAATTTGTTTGATAATTTAAATGTCTATGATAATTTTTCTTTATATGTCGATAATAAAGAAGAATTAATTGATCTATTAAATAAATTTAATCTTGATATATCTTTAAAAACTAAAGTGAAATATTTATCAGGTGGAGAAAAACAAAGATTATCTATTTTAAGAGCTCTTATAAAAGGTGGAGACATATTATTATTTGATGAGCCAACTGGTAATTTAGATAAAGAAAATTCTATTTTAGTTTTTGACATGATAAAACAAATAAGTAAAGACAAACTTTGCATCGTTGTTTCTCATGATATTGATTTAGCTATTAGTTATGGTGATTATATATTAAACATTGATAATTATACTCTAAATGAATATAACGATACTTTCATATTAGATTTTAAAAATGAAGGTAGTAAAGCACTTAATCAATTAAATTTATATCTAAATAGCAATATTGATTCTTTTATCTTAACTTATGATAAAGAAGAAATAGTTATTAATAAAGACAATCAACTAGAAACATTAAATAAGATTTATCAAGAATACAAAGATCAAAGCATTAAAGTAAAAATCAAAGCTAATACAAACAAAACTATAAATAACAATAACGAATATAAAATAGAAAAACATTCTTTAAAAATAAAACAATTTCTTGCTAAATATTCTTTAAAAAATTTTACATATAAAGTTGGTAGGGCTATTTTATCGGTAGTGTTGATGAGTATAACTTTAAGTGGAATGTTTTTCTTATCAAATCTCCAATTTTATGATATAGGTCATAATATTGAATCGGTATTAAAAAACCACAACGTTGAATACTCTTATATTATTAACGCTAGTAATCGTCAATATGATTCTTTTTATTCTAATGATATTTTAAGTAATTATGACAAAGGATTTTATTTTTATCCTAGCCAATTAGATGATAAGTATTTTTCAGTTTATCTAAGTAATGATACATTTACTTATCAAGGAAAAACTTATCAAATTAAAAGTAATAATGCGCTAATAACGGATTATTTTTTAGAAAATGTTTTAAATAATAATATTGTTGAATCATTATCTCTTCCGTTATACAACATAGCGTATTCACAAGAAGCATATTGTAATGTAAACATCATTGATGATACACAAATAATAAGTACCACTAAGGAAAGTATGACAAAAGATTGTTTTATAGTTGTTAATAAAGATTATTACATATCTAATTATGCAACTGGTTTAGATTATTTTGTTTTGAATGCTAAAAATCCTATCAGTAATAATAATTTATCTTTTTCTTCTTATTTTGTTAAATTTTCTAACCAAGATGTCTCTTATGGAAATCCAATAACTAAAAAAGAAGAAATTATATTGTATGGTAACATTCCTAACTATAATGAATATTTAAACAAAACATTCCTAATTGAAGATTTAAATTCTTTAGAAAAAAATGAATATTATTTTTCTTTGTCCAAATATCTAAAAGAAGTTAATATTGCAGGAATTATTAATGATGAAACATACGCTGAGAATAAATTTTCTATAATAGTAAATGAAGATTTATTTTCTTCTATAGCTGATGAATTTTTAGACAGTGCTTTTAAAATGGTTAATAGCGATAATAGTAAAGATATAATAAATCGAATAACAATTGATGGATATACTTTAAGTACAATTGATAATGATAATGTTAATGAAGAAATATTATCTAATTATTATTTTAATTCTTCATTTGGTTCGATTGGTTATATAAGTTTGTTGTATATGTCTTTAAATCTAGTTCTTTTATTCGTATTTTTAATTGTATTGCTTATAAATACTGTTTTTGTAATTAAAGATAATTATAGACAAATTGCTATAATTAAATCGCTAGGAATTAATAATAAGAATATATTGATCTCAAAATATATAACTGTTTTGTCTCCTGCTTTTATCGCATTAATTTTATCTTATATTTTTGGATGTATTATTACATATTTCGTATCGATATCAAATGCAAGTGGATTTAATCTTTTACCGATTCGATGGTTTTCATTTTTAATTGTGCTTGCTGTGGTTATTGTATTTTCTTTGCTTTTTACTTTGCTCTTTATTAAAAAAATAACTAATGTACCACCTTATCAAGCAATGAAAGAATTTAAATAATATACAAACTAATGATTAAATATTTAATATTTTATTGACAAAGTAAAACTTGAAATATATCATTAACATGCTTAAATTAAATAGTGAGGTTATGATGAGAGAAAAAGTAATTTTAATTTGCCAAGATTGCCTATCAAGAAATTATGTAACAACAACAAAAAAAGGTGATCCTAGATTAGAAGTAAAAAAATATTGTCCTCGTTGTAACAAATACACTGTTCATAAGCAATCAAAATAAAGGAGAACAAAATGGGATTAAAAAAATTTACAGGTGAAGTAGTAAAAGAAGGCAAACGTGTTCGTTGGCCTAAAAGAGAGATTATGATTGTTTCTGTTGTGACCGTCTTAGTAATCGCTATATTTGCTGGTGTCATATTGTGGTTAGAAGATTGGGCAGGAAATACATTATTAGAATTATTAAGAGAAGCATTCTCTACTTTAAACTAAGATAATGGAGGATGTTAAAAATGGAAAAAGTAAAAGTAAAAGATAGAACACAAATTTTAGATACGCGCGCTGATCGTCAATCTAAATCTGGTGAATATGAGTGGTATGTTGTTAATACTTATTCCACCCATGAAAAAAATGTTCAAGATAACTTATTAAAACGTATTGAATCAATGGGATTACAAGACTATGTTAAACGTGTTGTTGTTCCAGAAGAAGAAGTTCGTGTTACTGATGAAAATGGTATGCCAACTGACAAAACAAGAAAGAAAATTATTTATTCTGGATATGTCTTTGTCGAAATGATAATGTCTGACTATGCTTGGTATGTTGTTAGAAATACCCCAGGTGTTACTGGTTTCGTCGGTTCTTCTGGTAAAGGTACAAAACCATTCCCAATTCCAAGAGATCAAATTGCACCAGTCTTAAAAAGAATGGGTGAAGTTGATGACTTTATGTATGCTGGATATGAAGAAGGTAGCCTTGTTAAAATTGTCAATGGTCCATTTGAAGGAACTGAAGGTAAGATTATTTCAATTGATAAATCTAAAAACATGGTTACTGTTGAAGCTACATTCTTTGGAAGAGCATCAACATTTGACGTTGAATTTTCTAATATTGAAAAATTAAATTAATCCCAAAAAATTATAAATTTATATTTAAAACATGGTGGTGAGCCATGTTTTTCTTTTTTATAGGTATATCGTATATAGATGTATTTTTTTAATTCTTTTTTTGCAAAATATGCACAAATTTTTCCTATAAAAAAATATTTTTTTATTGCATACTTACTTTCTTTGAACTATCCTTGTAGTATCTTTTTGCTAAACGAAAGGAGAACAAAAGTCTATGAAAAAGATACTCTCAGTAGCGGCATTACTCGCTGTTATTGGTGTTAGCTTAGCTGGATGCGACACTACAACATCATCTACTACATCTAACTCTGATACTAGTTCTGCTACTACAACCACATCAGAAACACCACAACCTGATCCAGTTGTAACTGCTTTTGCTGTTAACACTTCTGTTGGTGAAGGTGCAAGTGTTACTATTGTTAGTGAACCTAACGAAGAAAACAAATTTGAAGCTGGAACAAGCGTTGAATTTACTATCACTTTAGCTAATGAACTAGTAGAACTTGTTAATGTCACAGTAAGTGACACTAATTTAGTTAAACTAGAAAACGGTAATTATTCCTTTATTATGCCAAATAAAGATACAACAATTACTGTTACTACTGCCTCATTAGGTGATGGCTCTTTATTAGAAGTAAGTGATGTTAAACAAGAAGACGTCCCAACAAATATTGAAGGTGTAGAAGCTGCCTTAACAAGAGCCAGTGCAGTAGAAGGCACTTATTTAAAATCTGCTGTCTTAGATTCAACATATGATTATGATTATGACGCAATTACGCATTTTGAAATCGAAGCTGGTAGAAATAATATTCTTCTTATGCATGGCTATACAAAAAATAGCCTAACCTCTACTATTAACGAATACGAAAATATCCAAAGAGGATTATATGATGAAGGCCATTATTATGAAATTTCTTCATCTGTAAGTTATTCTACTTATAATGTTGAACCATCTTTCTCTTTAGTTGTTGAAGACCCACAACTAGAAGAAGGTGAAAGTTTACCAAGCTTACCAAGTGGCCAAATTTATGCAAGTGAAGCCAGTCAATTAGTATCTAGCTATGGTCTAGCGGATTTGGTTTTAAGTGAATTTTTTGAAGATGGTGGATTTGGTATGTATTGGACTGATTTAACTGTTCGCTCTACCTTAAGCCAAGATCGTAAAAGTTACACTGTAACTATTGACGCTGATTATGTTAATTATAGTGATGAATATACTAATCCAGTCATGGAATTAAATTTTGATGGTGATGGATTCTTAAATTATGTTCATCTTACTGTAAGTGAATATGGTGAAGGAGTCTTTAATTCTGAATTAGGAGAATTAGAAGAAGGTGCCGAACCAATTAATGTTACTCATTTTGATATTGATGCAGTTCGTGGATATAAAGATATTGTTGAACCATTCTTTAACCCAACTGATTATGCTGCAGATAATTATGATGTCGATGTTTATATGACAGTTGAAGGTAGCAGTGCCGCATTAGTGGAAGACGCTACTGTTGAAGTCGGATCTAGTTTAACATTTAGTTATACTGTTAAAGATCATCATCCATGGGTAGCTGGTGGCACATTAATTGGCGCTAGTGAAGAAGGATTTATCGAGATTGATGGAACCAGCGTCAGTGTTTTAAAAGAAGGAACATTTGATCTTTATTTTGATAATGGTTTAGGTCAAATTAAAACCGTTACATTGACCGCTATTGCTGCTCAACCTCACGTTATTGAATTCTCTTTAACAAATAATAGCAGAATTTACACTAATGAAGCTAATGAATTAACTGTCTCTATCTTACCACAACAAGCAAGCCAAGATGTTGCTTTAACTGTCAGTGAAGATAGTCAAGTTCAAGCTACAATTGCAGAAGGTAGTGAAGCTGGTACATTTACTGTTACTCCAGCAAGCGATGGTACATTAACTTTAGTTGCTACATCAACTGTTAATACTCAACTTAGTGAAACATTAACACTAACTTGTGTTACTCGTCCATCTGTTACAGGAGTAACTGAAACTTTAAATACTTATTCCATTACCGGCGCTCATCCAAGTTATGGTGATATAATGTTATTTACTTTCTATGATGATTTAACTGGTGGATATAGATCATCTAGTTCTAGCGGATCCACAGTTGGTGATGTCGTTGAATTTACTTATGTTATTAATGAAGCTGATTTAACAATTAGTCTTACACCAACATCCTCTACTACATCATCTTTTGGAAACGGTTTA
Organism: uncultured Bacilli bacterium; assembly: GCA_944358865.1. GTDB lineage: Bacteria > Bacillota_I > Bacilli_A > RFN20 > CAG-826 > CAJOOD01. The sequence continues at coordinate 12,500 of CALVRV010000003.1, forward strand.
CCTGAAACAATTAGCATTGAATCTAATACAACATTTTCTTATCAATATGGTAGTTCATGGAATGCAGTAACTATTAATTTATCAACAACCGAACGTGTTGATTTATTAGGCAAAGAATTACCTCCATTGACCGCGACTGCGATTGAAGAATTCTTAGTTTCTGGCACATTTAATCGTTACTATAATTATTCAGGCATGGAATATACAATTAATTTTAATTCTGATGGCACCGGCATTTTAGTAAGTAATGATGGTTCTGAAGATTATTATGAAACATTCACTTGGAGTGTTGATGAAACAACTTTAGCAATTACTATTACAATGGATAACGCTAGTCCTTCATACACACTTGTTTCAGTTGAAGTTTCTAATGATTTAACAAGCATCAGTGTTGAAATTAATGATGGTATGCACGCTAGTGATGAGCTTGATATCGATATCGGTGAAAGAGAAGAAATTACTGTTCCAGAAGCTTAATGCTTAACAAACAAACAAAATCATATTAATATTAAAGGCGTCTTCAATGACATTGGGGGCGTCTTTAATTTATTTAAATTAAAAGAAAAGAAAAAACAATAAGGAGAGAGAAACAATTATGAATTTTAAAAAGATTGCATTGCTATTTGCGCTGCCACTTATATTAGCAAGTTGTGATACAAATAATGTCACAAGTTCAACAAGTGGAAGTACGACTAGCAATACTACCTCATCTTCCACATCTAGTGAAGTGTTGCCAAATATTGATGTTTTTACAACAATTACAGAAATATTTAATTATTTAAATGAAGATGGATTAGCCTTAGAAATTTTAAATGGAACATCTTTTAATAGAACATTAAAAACTTTTGAGCAATCTATTTTTTCTAATATTGAAACTATTGATGTTCAAAGTGGAACATCATATTCAAATAACGCCTTAACAGTGGAAGGAAATGTTACTCAAAGAAGTTATAATTCAACTGATAATACAATTGAAAAAGAAACAACTGATAATTATAAAGGTTTAGTTTCTTTAGAAGAAAATGTCATTTATTCTATTGTTGATTATGACATTGGTAAAGAAAATGATATGGTTACACACGTTGACTTTACTTCTAATATGCAAGCTCAACTTGATACTTTGACTTCTACTAATGGTGTTGCCACTTTAGTGGATTATTATAATACATATTTGTCTAGCCAAATTATTTCTGGATTTGATGATATTGATGCGAATATTGACACTAGCGATGGAAGTTTTTCATATGATATTTCTAAATCTTGGACTGAAAATTATTCTAGCGGAAGTATTGGTGTTGGAGTTAATGTTTTTATTAAATTTAATTTAGATGGAATAATGACTGAATTTTCTTTTATTTATCAAGAGAGTCAATTTTTATTAGATGAAGACGGTAATGAAACATCTGAATCTATTGTTATTTATTCTATTGATGATCAATTTAAAATTAGTCTTGGTGAAAAAACTACTTATGATTATTCTTTCTTAAATGTTAAAGATTATTTTTTAATAGATTTTGATGTTGAATTCTATGCTAGTGAATTACCAAGTACACCTGATTATATCTTACAAGATGGTTATACTTTACAAACAGAAAGATATGTCTATCCTGTTGCAAAAGATGTTTCACCTATTAAAGCTTTAAATACCGACTTAGAAATTATTGAATCATCTAACCAAGATGTTTTAAGTATTAGTGAATATGGTTCAGTAAAAACTGGAAGTGTTGAAGGTGAATCATTAATTACAATTACTAATGTTGATAAAACTGTTACAAAACAATTCACAATTACAACAAAAGCCCCTGTTATGGATCATATTAATGCTTATATTATTGGTGATTATCATTATGTTGGCGATACCGAATATATTTCTATATTTGTCTATCCAGATAATACTAAACAAAACATTGAAATTATTAATCATACACCAAATATCGTCGCCGTTAGTGACACAGTAGATGAATATGGTAATTATAATGTTACATATTTAGCTAGTGGTGAATTACATTTAACAGTAAGATGTAAAGAAAATCCTGATGTTTACACTGATATTATTTTTGATGTATTAGAAAAGTTACCTTTAGAAGATGTTGCGTCAAATTTAATTGGTACATGGATTGGTTCTATGTTAGATGAAAACGGCACAAATTTGATTGAAAACGGTGCAAAAATTGAGTTTTTTGATGATAATCGCGGTCAATTTACAGTGTTAACTGATAATACTGGCTTATTATTTGAAGTAAATAAACCTTATGAATTTACTTATTCATATGAATTACCAAGTGAAGATTCAAATTATGATTGTATTGAAATAAATATATCTACAATTACCACCAGTGGAGAATATCTTGAAGTCATTTATGATATTAATGTCTTTAGATTATCTCTTGATGGTGCTCACGCTGAACTTTCCATGTTTAGCAATAATTTTTATGGTGGAAGTTTTACTTCTAACATGTTAAAACAAAGTGTGTAAAGGAGGCTAAGTTTATGAAAAAACAATTTACACTGGCTTTATCAATTTTAGGTTGTTTAGCGCTTGTTTTAAGCGGATGTACTACTGATGGTAGTTCTAGTTTATCATCAACAACAAGTGACTCGACCTCTTCAACTAGCGACCCCACGACATCATCTGATGATAATCAAATTCTTATTAGTGAAGTCGCTGATATCTTATTAGGAGATATTTATAGTAACGAAGTTAATCTTTCAAATCGTGTTGTTTATAATGGCACTGAAGATAGACAATATTCTTACACAACATATAATGAAACATGGACCATTTATAACGATGAAACAGCCTATGCAACTGGTAGTAATGTTATGACATATGAAAACGATGAAAGTGGAGAATTAACTAATCAAGATAATTATAAACACATCGTTCAAACTAGAACTTATCAATCAGAAGAAGGAAATGCAGAAGTTATTTATTTTGTAACTGATTTTGAAAATGAAACTTATCAACCTTGGTCTGATGATGCTTCTCGTCTTCCGATTGTTCCTGCTAGTATTGGTGATCCTGATTTAGATGGTGTCGATTATTTATTAGATACTTCTGTTCCTGGTCAATTATCTAAACAAGCAAGTTTATATGCTTATAATTTTATTGCGACAATTTTAGGCCAAACTAATGGTATTATTCCATACGCGATTAGTTATGAAGAAGGTAATAATTTAGTCTATGAATTAGAAGATTTTATTTTTGAAGCTGATGACTTACAATATACTTACAATTTTAAATTAACGATTAATAATTCTCGTTTATTAAGTGCATCTCTTACTACTATTCAAAGTGAAGGAAGTGGTGAAGATACTTATTCAATTACTATCAGCGATAATTATCAAATTTCTTATGATGAAAGAACTTCTTTTGAAGGAAGTGATATTTCTATGGATCCAGAAGATTACTTCTTAGCAGAAGTCAGCGCTGTTAAAGCTTATTATAATGATTTTACATTAGGCAAAATTTATGTTGATTTAGATAAATTACCATTATATCAATATATTAGATTTGAAGCTGAAACATTTACTCCTTCTCTAGCGGTTGATATTGATATGTATCCTGTTTCTTCTAGTGATGATTGTATAACAATTGATGGTGATGTTGTATATGTTAACGAAGTAGGAAGTTCAACAATCTTATTAGAAAGCTTAACTGGTGCAACTTTTGAAGTTAATGTTTCAACCGAAAGACCTCAAATTACTGAAATAAGTGTTAGCCATGTATCTAGCGATATTGAATATGATATTATGGGTGATGAATCTTATTCTGTTTATGTTGGACAAACTTATGAAGATATTCTTGTCAGTGTTTCCCCTTCAGGCGCGGATATAAATGATATTGGTGTTACTGTTTCTGATCCTAGTGTTTTAAAAGTAGAAGAAGGCGCGAGATATTCAAGCTCTATCTCTTATACATATACTGTTTTAGCTAATAATGATAGTCAAAGTGTTGATGTTACATTCTATAGTATTTCTAATCCTGACATTAAAGTAACATATACATATCGTATTAAGGATGCTTTAACTGAAGATGCACGTTATGAAATTTTAATGTCTAACACCTATTATGGTTATTCTGTACATGACAAGAACATCCATATTGTTTTGACATTTACAAGTAGAACTAATGGACATTTACAATATTATTACAGCAACGAACTTATTGCAGAAACTGACTTTACTTATAGTTTAAACGGATTATTGTTAAATATTGAGATTAGTAATGCCGATTATCCATATCAATATAACGGTGGTGAAGTAACACTTGATTGCCAAAATATTACTTTAACTGTTGACGATGTTACTTATGTACATTATTTTGACATTGTTGAAAGTGAGGCTTAATTTAAATGAAATTTAATAAATATATTTTATTAGGAGTTTCAATTTTAACTTTAAGTTCCTGCACGACAAATAATGTAAGTTCACAAACTTCTTCAACAACAAGTGAATCTTCTAGCGCTACTACTAGTAGTCAAGAAGATGAAATTTTAGCCACAATTGATGCAGTTAGAAATGTTATTGAGCCATTAAAAGGCACTAGTAATTATATGGCTTATCAAACAACGCAAGAAAACAATTATTATGGTATTTCTGTGTTTACTAGCCAAAGTGGCGAAGTTACTATCTATGATGATGATTTTTATCAAGATTTATTTACTCAAGGCAGTGAAGATTCTATTTCTTATGATGGTATAGAAGAAAGAGGCTATGATGAAAATCATGACTTATATTCTGTGACATTATTTGAAACTGATCCTGTTGAAAAGAAAGTAATTAAATACACAGATGGAGATATCGAATCATTTGCAAATTATTTCTTATCTTGCGATTTTGCCACTTTATACATCTACGACGTATTAGAAGCTTCTTATAATACTTACATGCAAAATCAAGGATATGCTTGTAAATTAGAAACTGATATTTTAGATGTTGATTTTACAAGTGATGGAGAAAAAGAATTTGAATATCGTTTAACTTTTACTGAAGGAAATTCTATTGCTTATGAATTTTATCGAAGCGATGTTCTTACAATCGAAAATGGCTTAATTACCTCTTCTATAAGTGATTATTATGTAAGTCTTCAAGACGCTACTAATTATACTGCCTTGCATACAGAAAGAAGTTATCAAACAATTGATGTAGGCAATTATCAAGGTGAAAAAATAGACCTTGAATAATTATCATTAATCTAAATTTTATTTAATTAAGAGAATCGATATAGCAATATAAAGATTCTCTTTTTTATAAATAAAAAATTGCCATTAATAAGGCAAATGGCAATTTATTTTTTAAAAATTATCCTATTTTTGCAATAAATTTTATTCTTTTGAAGGTTTTTTGGCTTTCTTTAAACGGCCACGTTTTCCGTTTATTCCTTCTCTAAAAGCTTTAATTTCACGATTTGTGCCAACGACAAAGACTTTATCATCAGGGAATATTTTATCTTGTCCACTTGGAACAAAGGAGTTACCATCTTTTCTAACAATTAACAAGATATTAACACCATAAACTTGATTTGGAGATAATTCACTGATGGTAATTGGAATAAAGCTTGGATTAACCATAATTGAGACGACATTATATTTTCTATCAAGTTTAAAATAATCTTTATAATCGCTACTTTCTAAACGATTAGCTAAACCCGCACCTGCTGATTTTTGTGGTGATACAACTTCAGTAGCGCCTAATTTTGTCATAATAGGAATATAATAATCATTATCGACACGAACAATAATTCTTTTAACACCTAATTCTTTTAAAATTACTGTTGTTAAAATCATTGCTTTATCATTTTGACCAAAAGCAATAATTGCAGCGTCGACATCTTTTATTCCTAATTCTTTTAATGCTTCTTCATTTGTAGAATCAGCAATAAAACACGTTGGTAAAATTTGTGAAACTCTTTTTACACTTTCCTCATTAGTGTCAATTGCAATAACATCAACACCCTTGTCCACTAATTCTTCGACTACCGCAGTGCCAAATTGTCCTAAACCAATAACTGCATAAGATTTTTTTGCCATAATATGTCCTCCTTTATCCGATTAATATATCAGCTTCGACATAATCAATATTACGATTTTGTTTTGATTCAACATCATTAAAAACTTGGAAGAATGTAATAGGTCCTAATCGACCAATAAACATTACTACACACAAGATAACTTTGCTTGCTGGATGTAAAAATGGAGTAATACCAGTTGATACACCAACAGTGCCAAAAGCAGAAAAGCATTCATAAATTATATCGTTTAATTTATCATTATCAAAACCTGGATTGTATGTTTCAATTGTCGCACATATTAAATATGATACAATAACAACTCCAAAAGCTAAGAAAGTTAATGACATACCTTTTAAAATTGTCTTTTGTGAAAAATATCTTTTAAAGGCGACAACACGTTTTCCTCTTAAATATGAATACATAGTTATAATAATTAAAAACGCAGTTGTAACTTTAATACCGCCACCAGTGGATAATGGTGCCGCACCGACAAACATTAATAAACATGATAAAATTTTACCCGCGACAGATAATGAGGCTTGATCATAATTAGCAAATCCAGCCGTTCTTAATGTCACGCTTTGAAATAATGCTTGCATAAAAGTCATTGGATTATCTTGTTTTAAACCATCTGTTAACATAAATAATCCCGCGCCACCAAAAATTAAAATTGTTGTCATAATTAAAACAATCTTTGTAAAAACCGTATATTGTTTTGGATTTTTAAATGTAAACACTTCTATTACAACAACAAATGAAATACCACCACAGACAATAAGAGCCATATTTAAAATGCATAAATAATTCCAAGCCCAGTCAGGCATAAGAAGCAATAAAGACCCTTCAGCAGCGGTTTCTCTAACTAATGATGTTGTGCTAAACATGTCAAAACCTGCGTTATTATAGCTTGAAATAGAATTAAAAATAGAAGCCCATATAACGTCTAATGGATTTTCATATATTGTCATAAAGACAGGAATTGAAAGCAAAAACCCTGCAAATTCAAAACAAAAAGCAATTAAAATGACTCTTCTTACAAATCTTGCTAATTGTCCCATTGATTCAGCACCAACAATTTGGCTTAAAGAAAAACGATCTTTAAATTGTAATTTCTTTTTAAATAAAGTGATGATGAAGGCTAAAATTGTAATAAAAGATAAGCCACCAACTTGTATACAAATAATAACAACTAATTGACCAAAAAAAGTTAAATCTCCAACAACACCATTTTTAAGAGAAACAAGTCCCGTCACACAAGTGGCGCTTGTTGAAGTAAATAAAGCATCAACAAAATCTCCCCATTGGCCAGATGTCTGGGCAAATGGAGTTGTTAAGAAAAAAGCGCCTATCATAATCACTAAGAAAAATGAAATGATAGACAACAGAAACGGTGAGATATGCACTTTATTTTTAAAATCTTGAAATGTCACACAATACCTCTTTCAATGTGATTATGATATATAAAAAAGTCATAAAGTGCAATGTTTTTATTTAAAATTTATAAATAAAATGTAACAATTTTTTAGTTGATTAAATGTACATTTTTTAAATTCTGTATTTACAAAATATTTACACTTTGGTATTATATCAAAGCATATCGTGTTTCGCACGCGTGTATGCGTATGGTGGTAGGGCATTGTGATTTTACCCAATTCCCACTACACGAACATCTATAAGGAGGAAAGTCTCGTGAGCAAAAAAATCGCTAAAGTAGTGAAAATGGAACTCCCTGGTGGCGATGCTAAACCAGGTCCAAAACTTGCATCTGCTGGCGTTGTCATGCCTAAATTCTGTACAGATTTTAACGCTAAGACCGCTGATAGACGTGGTGAAATCGTTCCTGTTATCATCACTGCTTATGAAGACAAGACATTTAGTTTTGTCATCAAGACCTCCCCTGTTGCGGGTCTTATCTTAAAAGCAGCAGGAGTAGAAAAAGGCTCTGGCAATTCAAAAAATATTGTTGGTCACATTTCTAAAGAAGACCTAAGAAAAATTGCTGAGTACAAATTACCAGATCTTAACTGCCATGATGTTGAAGCTGCAATGCGTATAGTCGCTGGTAGCTGCCGTAACATGGGCATTAAGGTTGATGATTAAGGAGGAGACAAACATGCATAGAAGTAAAAAATATCGTGAAGTTAGTCAACTCGTTGATCATAGCAAGTTATATAGCTTACAAGAAGCTTGTGAACTTGTTAAAAAAACATCCACAACTAAATTTGATGCTTCTGTTGGTATTTCATTAAAACTTAATGTCGATATGAAACAAGCTGATCAACAAGTTCGTGGAACATTAATTTTACCTAACGGCAATGGTAAAACAAAACGTGTCTTAGCAATCACAAACAAAGTAGAAGAAGCAACTAAAGCAGGCGCTGACTATGTTGGTGGTAAAGAGATGTTAGAAAAAATCAAAAACGAAAACTGGTTCGATTATGATGTTATCGTTGCTACACCCGATATGATGGGTGAATTAGGTAAAATGGGTCGTTTACTTGGTCCAAAAGGCTTAATGCCAAATCCAAAAACTGGTACTGTAAGTAACGATATTGCAAAAGCTATCAGCGAAATTAAAGCTGGTAAAGTTGAATACCGTTGTGACCGTGATGGTAATATGCATATCGCTTTTGCAAAAGTCTCATTTGATGTAGACAAAATGGTTGAAAACTTACAAACTATTGTCTCAACAATTGTAAGAGTTCGCCCAGCCGCGGTCAAAGGTGTCTATCTAAGTAATGCAGTCATCCATTCTACAATGGGTCCTGGCATTAAAATTACATTTGATGGATTAGGTAGATAACCAAGTCTAAATAAGAGTTCAATATACCAAAGACAGTAACGGCATATGCTTAATTATGTTACCGAGGTAGAAATATAAATTAAATTTCTCCTTAACAATGTATATTGGAACCTCAAAAAAGTTTAAAAAAGGAGGTAAAACGATGAATCAAGCAACTTTAGATGCAAAAAGACAAGTAGTGGATTCTCTTGTTAGTAGATTAAACGAAGCTAAAACTACCGTGGTTTGTGAATATCGTGGTTTGACTGTCAATCAATTAGAAGATTTAAGAAAACAACTTCGTGAAACAGATTCTGCATTCGCTGTATATAAAAATTCCATGGTTGCTCGCGCTTTAAAAGAAATTGGTAAAGACGATTTAGCTGAGCTAATGACTGGACCTAATGCCGTGATTTTCTCTTCAGATGTTATCGCTGGCGCTAAAGTCGCAGCCAAATTTGCAAAAAGAAATGATAATCTCGTTTTAAAAGGCGGTTTAGTTGAAGGCCGCGTCGTTGATGCGAAAGGCATCAAAGAGATTGCAAACCTTCCAGGAAGAGAAGGTCTCATCTCAATGTTCTTATCGTGCTTACAAGCACCTGTTCGTTCATTTGCGTGTGCTGTTAAGGCCATAGCAGAAAAAAACTAAGCCAAAGGAGGAAATTAAAATGGCAAAATTAACAATCGAAGAAATCGTTGCTTCATTAGAAGAAATGACCGTATTAGAATTAAATGATTTAGTAAAAGCAGTTGAAGAAAAATTTGGTGTCAGCGCTGCTGCTCCTGTTGCAGTTGCTGCTGCTCCAGCTGAAGAAGAAGCTGCAAAAGGACCAACCGAAGTTTCTTTAATCTTAAAATCTGTTGGTGCTAGTAAAGTTGGTGTTATTAAAGCAGTTCAAGCTATTACTGGTTTAGGTTTGATGGATGCTAAAAAATTAGTTGATGGCGCTCCAGCACCTATTAAAGAACACATTTCTCCAGTCGAAGCTGAAGAACACAAAAAAGCTCTCGTCGCCGCTGGTGCCGAAGTTGAAATTAAATAAGTTTAATTACAATAATTTCTATGTCCCATTATTTTGAAAACGATAATACATTGATATCAAAAAAACGAATTATTGATTTTCAAATAGGGAATAAGACATTACACTTTATCTCTGATAATGGTGTATTTTGTAAGAATTATATTGATGAAGGGACAAGGGTGCTTATAAACACTCTTGTCTCTTATCAAATAAAAGGCAATGTTCTTGATTTAGGCTGCGGCTATGGTGTTATTGGTTTGACACTTGCTATATTTAATGAAGCAATTAATGTCACATTGGCTGATGTTAATCAAAGAGCAATCAGTTTATGTCAAGAAAATATCGTTAACTTAAAATTAGAAAATCGTGCGAAATGTTTAATATCTAATGTTTATGAAAATATTGATGAAATATTTGATAACATTGTTATTAATCCTCCTATACGCGCGGGTAAACAAATTACTTATTCTATGTATTTAGGTGCGTATGAACACTTAAATATAAATGGAAATTTATTTATTGTAATTAGAAAAGCTCAAGGTGCGGCAAGTGCTTTTAAATATTTAGAAAGCCTATTTGAAAGCGTTTGCATACTTGATAAACATAAAGGCTATTGGATTATCCAAGCCAAAAAATTAATAAAGGAGCCTGCTGATGTCAAAAGAAAATAAAATTAGAGATATAAAATCGTTACGTACTTTAAATAATGGACGTGTCGACTACAGCAAAATTTCTGGTAGTCTTCCTTTACCTAATCTTGTCGAAATTCAAACAAGATCTTATGAAGAATTTAAACAAAAAGGTCTAGATGAAGTTTTTAAAGAAATTTTCCCAATTAGTAATTACACTGATACATTAGAAATTAGTTATGTAAATGTTGAATTAGGCGAACCAAAACATTCTTTTTTAGAATGTAAGACACGTGATTTAAATTATTGTGTTCCAATGCATGTTTGGTTACGTTTAATCAATAAACAAATTGGTGTTATTCAAGAAACAAAAATATATATGGGTGAATTACCATTGATGACAAATTCTGGTACATTTATCATTAATGGTGCTGAAAGAGTTATTGTCAGCCAATTAGTTCGTTCTCCTGGTGCATATATGTCAAAAACAAGAGACGAAAAATCTGGCAAAATACTTTATGAAGCAGATTTAATTCCAGGTCGTGGTACTTGGTTAGAATTTGAAAGCGATCAAAAAGATATTTTAAATGTTCGTATCGATCGTCAAAGAAAAATGAATGTTGGTACTTTTTTAAAGGCTATTGGTCTTGAAAAAGAAAATGATATTTATAAATTATTTGGTAAGTCTCCACTTCTTGTTAATACATTAAAGAAAAATGTTGATATTTCTGAAAATGGTGAAGTTGGTGAAGAGACTTTAAGAAAATTAAATTATTCAGTTAGCCAAGCCGCTTTAGTGGATATTTTTAGAAAATTAAAACCTGGCGAACCTGTTACTCAAGAATCTATTTTAAATTTCTTAATTCAAAAATTCTTTGATGATAGAAGATATGATTTAGGTAGAGCAGGTCGCTATAAATTTAATATTAAATTAGGTGTTTATAATCGTTTAGTAAACGCTATACTTGCTGAAGATTTACAAAATAATGACGGTGAAATTATTTTTAGAAAAGGACATAAACTTAGCGAAGCCGAAGTTGATTATTTAAAAGATTTAGAATTTTTTGAAAAATCTAGTGAATATACAAAAACCATTAAAGTTAACACTAATCTTGATACCCATTCCACTGTTAACATTGTTAAAGTATACACTAATGATAAAAAAGACAATGTTGTCAATGTTATTGGTACTGATTTAAATGAAACTTTATCAAGAGTCACTATTGCTGATATGATCGCTACTTTTTCATATTTTATGAATATCCAAGATGGTATTGGTGTTTTTGATGACATCGACCATTTAGGCAATAGACGTGTTAGATGTGTTGGTGAATTAATTCAAAATCAATTTAGAGTGGGTTTGTCTAAAATGGCAAAATCTGTCACTCAAAAAATGTCTACAACAAATATTGATGAAGCAACACTTAAAAAATTAATTAATATTCGTCCATTAACTAGTTCCATTCGTGAATTTTTTGCACAAAGCCAATTATCACAATTTATGGATCAAGTTAATCCTCTAGCGGAATTAACAAATAAAAGACGTCTATCTGCTTTAGGTCCTGGTGGTTTAACTCGTGATCGTGCTTCTACTGAAGTTCGTGACGTTCACTTCTCTCATTATGGACGTATTTGTCCTATTGAAACTCCAGAAGGTCAAAACATTGGTTTAATTAATAATTTAGCGACTTACGCTAAAGTTAATCCTTATGGATTTATTGAAACTCCATATCGTCGTGTTGAACATCGTGATGGAAAGGCTTTCGTCCTTGACGGTGAAGACAATACAGAATATTTAGATGCAATGTCTGAATTTGAATTAGTTATTGCTGAAGCTAATATTAATTTATCTAGCGAAGGCGAAATTTTAGATAATGAAGTTATTGCTAGATTTAAAGGCGAAAACATTATCGCTAATAAGATGGATGTTGATTATGTTGACGTTTCTCCAAAACAAATCGTCTCTATTGCTGCAGCGTGTATTCCATTCTTAGAAAATGATGATACCACTCGTGCTTTAATGGGTGCAAACATGCAACGTCAAGCGCTTCCTTTATTAAGACCACACGCTCCATTTGTGGGAACTGGTATGGAAAATCAAATTGCTCACGATTCTGGCTTAGCGGTTATTGCTAGCCATGATGGTGAAGTTATTTATAATGATTCATGCTGTATTAAAGTTAAAGAAGGTGATCAAGTTAGAACTTATCAACTTCAAAAATTTGAACCTTCTAACCAAGGCACTTGCATTAATCAACATTCAATTGTAAAGATTGGCGATCAAATTAAAAAAGGTCAAATTATCGCTGATGGTCCTGCTATGGAAAATGGTGATTTGGCTTTAGGTCAAAACGTTACAATTGCTTTTATGACATGGAATGGTTATAACTACGAAGACGCAGTTATCATGTCAGAAAAATTAGTAAAAGATGATACTTATACTTCAATTCATATTGAAGAACATCAAATTGAATGCCGTGAAACTAAATTAGGTGATGAAGAAATTACAAGAGATATTCCTAATGTTGGCGAAGAAGCTAAAACATATTTAGATGAAAGAGGCATTATTATTCCAGGCGCTGAAGTTAAAGAAGGCGATATTTTAGTTGGTAAAGTTACTCCAAAAGGACAAACTGAACCTACACCTGAAGAAAAATTATTAATGGCTATTTTCTCTGATAAAACAAAAGAAGGAAAAGATGCTTCTTTACGTGTCCCACATGGTGGCAGCGGTATTGTTTTAGATGTTAAAGTATTTAAACGTAGTGAAGGTGCAGAACTTGCTCCTGGTGTAAATGAAGTTGTTCGTGTTTACATCGTTCAAAAACGTAAAATTTCAGAAGGTGATAAGATGTCTGGAAGACACGGTAATAAAGGTGTTATTTCTAGAATCTTACCTGTTGAAGATATGCCATTTTTACCTGATGGCACACCAATTGACATTATGTTAAATCCTTTAGGTGTTCCATCTCGTATGAATATTGGTCAAATATTAGAAGTTCATTTAGGTATGGCTCTTAAAAAACTAGGATACAAGATTGCTACACCTGTTTTTGATGGTATTACCAATGAAGAAATATTTGATTTAATGAAACAAGCTAATATGGATTTAGATGGAAAAACAGTCTTATATGATGGCCGTACTGGTGAAAGATTTGATGAAAGAATCACTGTTGGTGTCATGTATATGATTAAATTAGTCCATATGGTTGATGATAAATTACACGCTCGTGCTACTGGTCCATATTCACTTGTCACACAACAACCTTTAGGTGGTAAAGCACAAAATGGTGGACAAAGATTTGGTGAAATGGAAGTCTGGGCTTTAGAAGCTTATGGTGCAGCGCACATTTTGCAAGAAATTCTTACTATTAAATCCGATGACCGTTATGGTAGAAGAAAGACTTATGAATGTATTATTCGTGGTCAAGAACTTCCAAAACCATCTATGCCTGAAGCATTTAGAGTCATGGTTAAAGAATTACAATCTCTTGCTCTTGATGTTCGTCTATATGATAGAAGCGGCGAACAAATTGATATGGACGCTGTTGCAAAAGAAGCAGAAAGAGCAACAAGAAAGTCTTCAGATTATTTAAAAAGACAAACAGACACTAGTGAAGTTGATACAAGCGAAGTATCACTAACAAGTGTTAGTGAAGAAAATTAAGGAGGGATGATTCATGTTTGATGTTAACAAAGATTTAGCCGCACTTAAAGTTGGTTTAGCCTCTCCAGAAGTTATTCGTAGTTGGTCTCATGGTGAAGTAACAAGACCTGAAACTATTAATTATCGTAGTCAAAAACCTGAAATGGGTGGTCTTTATTGTGAAAAGATTTTTGGTCCTAGTAAGGATTATGAATGCCACTGTGGCAAATATAAAAAGATCCGTTATGCTGGAATTGTCTGCGAAAAATGTGGTGTTGAAGTTACTACTAAAGAAGTTAGACGTGAAAGAATGGGTCACATTGAACTTGCCTCTCCATGTAGCCATATTTGGTATTTAAAAGGTATACCAAGTCGTATTGGACTTGTTTTAGATGAATCTCCTAAACATTTAGAAGAAGTTATTTATTTTGCTGGTCATATCGTTTTAGAAACTGGTGCTTGTACCAGATTAAAAGTTGGCGAATTTATTGATGAGAAAAATGGTCGTGATATATTCATCCCAGTTTTAAATGAAATTTTAGATAGCGATTGGGGTTTAAAAGATAAATTAGATTCAAATGACGCTCAAAGAGCTAATGAATTAATTAATAAATTATCTAATCCTAATGAAGTATTTGATTTTGAAACTACTGCTAAATTTATTTCTAAATTTACCATTGATCCATTAACTGGTAATGGTGCTGTCTTTGGTGAAGGTGCTGAAGCAATTAAAAAATTATTGCAAAGAATTGATTTAGAAGAAGAAGCAAGAAAAATCAAAGAAAATATTAAAACTGCGACTGAACAAAATAAAATTAAATTAATTAAAAGATTAGAAGTTATCGAAGATTTTATTAAATCTAACAATAAACCTGAATGGATGATTTTAGATGTTATTCCAGTTATTCCACCAGATTTAAGACCTATGCTTCAATTAGATGGAGGTCGTTTTGCAACTTCTGATTTAAATGATTTATATAGAAGAGTTATTTCTAGAAATACTCGTCTTAAAAAATTAATTGAAATGAGCGCACCTCAAGTTATCTTGATGAATGAAAAACGTATGCTTCAAGAAGCTGTGGACGCTTTAATTGATAATGGTAGAAGAAATAAACCAGTTCAAGGTTCTGGTGGTAGACCATTAAAATCTTTATCTTCTACTTTAAAAGGTAAACAAGGTCGTTTTAGACAAAATCTATTAGGTAAACGTGTTGACTATTCTGGTCGTAGTGTTATCGCTGTTGGACCATCTTTAAAAATGTATCAATGTGGTTTACCAAGAGAAATGGCTATTCAATTATTAAGACCTTATATTGCTCATGAATTGATGTTTACAAGAAATATTGCTACATCACATAAACAAGCTGATAAAATTATTGATCGCTACGATGATGTTGTCTTTGATATTATCGAAGAAATCATTTCTAAACATCCAGTCTTATTAAATAGAGCGCCTACTTTACATAGATTAGGTATTCAAGCTTTCCAACCAATTTTAGTTGATGGTAGAGCTATCCGTTTACACCCATTAGTCTGTACTGGATTTAACGCTGACTTTGATGGTGACCAAATGGCAGTTCACGTTCCATTATCTAAAGAAGCTCAAGAAGAAGCTATTGATTTAATGTTAGCAAGTAATAATATTTTAGGACCTAAAGATGGAAAACCAATCGTTACTCCTTCTCAAGACATGGTCTTAGGTAATTATTATTTAACATTAGAAGAAACTAAAGAAGAATTCTTACACACTGCCTCTATTTTAAGAGATACAGGTGATGAAGAAGAAGCTTTAAAATATGAATTATATGCTGCAAGCGAAGGTAAATTATTTAAAACAGTTAATGATGTTTTAAAAGCATATAATTTAAAACAAATTCACTTACACAATCGTATTGCTATCTTAGGTAGTGCTTTATTAAAAGAAGATTTTGATGATTATATGAATTCATCATATTTATTAACTAGTGTTGGTAAAATTATTTTCAACTTAATTTTCCCTGCTGATTTCCCATATTTAAATTTAGTTAATGACGCAAATCTTCATGGAAATAAGGAATTTTTAAAACAATTCTTTGTTCCAAAAGGTACAAATATTAAAGAAGCAATTGCTAAAATGCCTATCCATCGTCCATTTAAAAAGAAGGATTTAGGTACAATTATTAATGAAATATTTATTAGATATGGCACAAAGAAAACTTCTGCTGTTCTAGATAAATTAAAAGACCAAGGCTTTATGTATGCGACATATGCAGGTATTACTGTATCTTTAGCAGATATTCGTATTGTTGAAGGCAAAGATGAAATGATCGCTAAAGGTGATGATGCTGTTCGTAAAGTTAATGATATGTTTGATAATGGTTTATTAACTGATCAAGAAAGACATAAACAAGTAGTTGATATTTGGAATGATGTCCTTGATGATGTTAAAGCCAAATTAACCAAACAATTTGAAGAAGATGAAAGAAATCCATTGTTTATGATGTCAGATAGTGGCGCTCGTGGTAACATCTCAAACTTCGTCCAATTAGCGGGTATGAGAGGACTTATGGGTAACACATCTGGTGAAACAATCGAATTACCTGTCAAATCTTGTTTCCGTGAAGGTATGAGCGTTGCAGAATTCTTTATTGCAACTCACGGTGCAAGAAAAGGTGGTGCAGATACTGCTTTAAAAACTGCTGACTCTGGTTATTTAACTAGACGTTTAGTTGACGTTAGCCATGATGTCATTGTTAGAGAAGAAGATTGTCACACTGATCATGGTTTTGAAGTATCTGAAATCATTGATAGCGCTAGAAACGCTGTTATTGTTAAATTATATGATCGTTTAGTTGGACGTTATGCTCTAAACGATATAATTAATCCTCAAACAGGAGAAATTATTGTTAAAGGCAACACTATGATTGATGAGGAGCATGCTGAACAAATCGTTGATGCTGGTATTACTCATGTTATGATTCGTAGTTTATTTGGCTGCGAAACAAAAGATGGTGTCTGTGCTCACTGTTATGGTAGAAATTTGGCTACTGGTGAAAAAGTTGAAGTTGGTGAAGCAGTTGGTGTTATGGCTGCACAATCAATTGGTGAACCTGGTACTCAATTAACGATGAGAACATTCCATACTGGCGGTGTTGCTGGTAGCGATATTACTCAAGGTTTACCAAGAGTCCAAGAATTATTTGAAGCTCGTCGACCAAAAGGTGAAGCCACAATTTCTAAGATTTCTGGTAAAGTTATCGATATTAGTGAAGAAAATGGTCGTTATAAAGTTATTGTTCAAAATGACCTTGAATCACAAGAATATCTCACCAATTATGGCGCTAGATTAAGAGTCAAAAAAGGTGATATGGTTAAAAATGGTGGCAAGATTACTGAAGGTGCTATTTCACCAAAAGAATTACTCGCTTGCAGTGATCCTACTACTGTTGAAAAATATATCTTAAAAGAAGTTCAAAAAGTTTATTCTTTACAAGGTATTTCTATTTCTGATAAACATATTGAAGTTATTATTCGCCAAATGTTATCAAAAGGCTATGTTGCGGATGCTGGTGATACCGATTTATTAAGTGGTGTTAATGCCGATATTAAAGATATTACTGCCGCAAATAAACAAGCCTTTAAAGAAGGTAAAAATCCTGCTGTATTCTATCCAATAATCTTTGGTATTAGAAAGATTGCTCTAGAAAGCGAATCCTTCTTATCTGCTGCAAGTTTCCAAGAAACAACACGTATTCTTACTGACGCCGCTATTAAAGGTAAACTCGACCCATTACATGGTCTTAAAGAAAATGTCATTACAGGTAAATTAATTCCTGCTGGTCGTGGTTTATTAAGCGATGAAGAAGAATATGAAATTTTAAAAGATTTCACTGTTGAAGATGCTATGGCTAAAGTTAAAGACCAATACATTGAAGCACACGATCGCGCTATTCAAGAAATGGAAAATAAATTAGCCTTAAAAGAACAACAAGAATCTTCATATTTTGAAAACAAATAATAAATTAATCAATTTATTCAATCAAAATTAAATGGCGTTAAAAAATCGGTTTTAACGCCTTTTTTATTTGAATATATTTTTAGATAAAAAATGAGATGTGATGCTAAAAATTATTAAATAAATATTAAATTTAACAAGATAAAAACATCTTAAATTCAACATTTTTCAAAAAAATATAAATTATTTGTGATTTTTAAACGTTTTAAATAAGGCAATATTTAATTAAAAACTATTTTTATAAAATATTTTAAGCATATAAACATATTGATAAGAAGAATTTTTAGTAATGTTTTAAATAATGATTCCTTTATTATTTAATCTTTCATAATTGAAAATAAATATGATTCAATATATGATTTATCAAATCAAAATAATAAAATTTTATCTAATCAACTATATATATTTATAGCATCATTTTTATAAAATTAATGATTTGATAAATAATTTCAATTTGATATGATAAAACAATAAAAATATATGACTAGTAGTAACAAAAATATAATGATTTGATAAATTATGATTTGATAAATGAATTTATAAAATGAGTTGATAAATGATTTCATAAATGATACGATAAAAATGAGGTGATAAACTATGGCAAATTTATTAAAAGAAAGTAAAATAATTGAACTTAAAAAAAGTCTTGATGAACTTCCTTTCGCACTTATTAGTGTTGGAGCGATATTAAATGCATCTAATTCTTGCTTGCTTTATTTTGGTATAGATCATGATGGTAAGGTGTATGGAGTTAAAACTAATAAAGATACTTTAGACTCTATTAAAAAAGAAATTGATGAACATATCTTTCCTCGACTTGATTATGAAATATCTTTAGAAAAACTTGAAAGAAAAGAAGTTATTAAAATAAAAGCTAATGGCAATAAAAGGCCTTACAGTGTTTTTAAAAAATATTATATTCGCGACAATAATAACGATAGATATATGTCAATTAATCAATTAAAAGAAATAATTTTAAAAAATAGCAATATTTATAAAAATCCAAATGAATTTTCTTTTGATTATAAATTAAATCAAATTGATGAAAAAAAGCTTATTAACTTTATTGAAAAAATTAATATTAAAAATAATTTTGATTTTTCATATAAGGGCATGGAAGATTGTTTATCAAAATTAGGTTTAATTCATAATAGCCTTTTATCAAGAAGTGCTTTGTTTTTGTTTTCAAATAAAAATGATTTAGCCACTAACTTAAACTTATATAAAAACGATGATAAATCACAATTAATTATTTCTAGACAAATTAGGGGTGACATTTTTACTTTAATTGATAACGCTTTCGAATTTATTAAAGAAAATATTAAATATCTCGATTCAAATAAATCGATTCCAGAAATACCATTTCAAGTATTAAAAGAAATATTATTGAATATGTATATGCATCAAGATTATGATTTATCTTTTGAAAATCAAATTGATATTACTCCTAGTTATATTACTTTTTCTAATCCTGGTAATATTATAAAAGGACTTTCACCTTTAGATTTTGCTTTAGGAATTGAAGAAAGTCATTTTAATAATCCTTTAATTGCGCTTATGTTATATTTAAATCAAGATATCACTATGTTTGGACAAGGTTTTAAAACGGTTTTTGATATCTCTGATAAAGAAGGAATTAAATATCAATTCATGAATAAAGATAATAACTTTATTTTTGAATTTAGCAGAAAATCGCATTTAAATAAAATCTTAGTTAAAGAAAAAAATAAAGATAAGCCTATAAAAGAGACAATTGAGATTAGCCTTTCAGATATTGATAAAAAAGTGTTTGATTTAATAAAAACAAAGGAGGGTTTAAGAAAGGAAGATATAGCTAAAAAAACAAATAAATCTCTTATTACGATTCAAAGATCAATTAAAAAACTTATTGATAATCATTATATTAAGCGTGTTGGAAGCAATAAAACAGGGTATTGGGTTGCAATTAAGTAATTTTGTAAGTTTTTAATTAAAAAAATCAATTTTTGCAAAGAAATAATTACAATTTGCCAAAATTTTAAAATGTAATATTGCTTTAATCTTTATATTATATTTCTCTTTTATTTGACAATAAATTTTAAATGTTTTAATATTTTTGCATTAATTATCTCTTCATATAATGAAGAAATGATTACAAAGGAGGTAAGTTTATGAAAAAGAGAAACGTTATCGTGCTTGGTTTATTTGCAGTCACAGCGTTGGCCTTAACTGCATGTCAACCTTCATCAGATAATTATTTCCGCCTTGATGGAGCAAGTGCTAACTCGGATTTTAACACTTTACGCACATTTTCTGTTTATGATTGTGAAGCCAATCAAATGGGTGAAGCTCGTGTGTTAGTTGTCCCAGTTGAATTTACTAATTATAGTGCGGATGATTTACCATTAGGTAGAGAAGGAACTTTAGACGCTTATGAGTCTTTACTTTTTGGTGATCCTAGTGAAGATGATTCTATTATGTGGGAATCTCTTGCGTCATTTTATGACAAATCCAGTTATGGAAAAATGAAAATCACTGGTGAAATTGTTAATTGGTGGAATGTTGGTAAGACCACAAAACAATTTAATCCTGATGATTCAAACACTAATGTTCAAAATCTTGTTGCAGAGATTAATGAATATTATCGTTTTGGTGAAGGAAGTAAAACCATTGATGTCAACGAATTTGACGCAAATAATGATGGTTATATTGATTTAACTTTCCTTATTTATTCTTGTCCACAAAGAACCGATGGAAGTGAAGAAGTTTTCTGGGCCTATACAACTCAATTTGGTCAAGTAAATCCAGATTTAACTACTGCTTCAATTTCTCGTTATATTTGGGTCTCACATGACTTCATGTTTGAAGGTGGCTTCTATGATGATAATGGCAATTTCCATGATTGGACAGCAGCTCAAAAAGCTGATGGCACTGCTACATTAGATGCTCATACATTTATCCATGAAGCTGGTCATGGTTTTGGTTTAGCCGATTATTATTCTTATGATTATAATGGTGATTCCCCAGTTGGCGGTCCTGATATGATGGATAATAACGTCGGTGATAATAATGCTTATAGTAAAGCATTAATGGGATGGATTTCACCTTATGTTGTTACTGGTAATTCTACAATCACATTAAATAGTTTTGAATTAACTGGCGACGCTGTTATTGTTCCTATTCACGCTCTTGCACAAGAAGAAGGGTTTGAAGAAGATTTCTCTATATTAGATGAATATCTTATTGTTCAATTTGATACACCTGATGGACTTGCTGTCATGGATGGTGAACATCAATATGCTGGTGGTTATCCATTATTCTATAATGAACCTGGTGTTAGAATTTTCCATGTCGATAGCAGAATTGGAATTTTTGCAAATGATGGTACTTTCCAACAATATGCTTCCGAACCATATTTAGGTGATGCTTATCTTGATGCTTATTATATTGACTTTGCTCATGATAATACCTTATCTCGTACAGTCAATGAATATCGTTTAATTCAACTTATTACACCTGAAAATGGTGGCACTGCTAATTTAAAAACAGTAGGTTCAAATCCAAACGAATTCTTATGGAAAGAAGGTCAAGTTTTAAATAACTGGGACATGCATAAAAGAGATATTTCTGAAGGTTCATTTGGTGAATACAATCATAAATTAGGCTATCGCATTAGTATTGATAGCATTGACGAAGAAGCAAAAACTTGCACAATTTCATTTACAGTTGTTGAATAAAATAACTTAAATTTGCAGACTTTTAAATTAGTTTTGTAAGAAAAAATAATAAATATGGTCACTTGTGTGGCCATATTTTTATTTATATTTTAATAAAAATTGTTAATATATATTCATGAATAAAAAAATCTTCTCATTTATCTTTTTTCTTGTTTCGATACTTACATTGACTGGGTGTCAAAATTCCATATTAGAATTTATAATGTTTTCAAACTATCAAGAAGTTATTCAAACAAAAATAAGTAGAGATGAAGATAATTATTATTCTTTTAAAGAATATTCATCTTTATATCTTGAATATAGTGATCCTACTTCTCAATTAAATGAAATAAAAACTTTATCTAGTCTTGTTGCGTCAACAAATAATGGAAAAACTTATAAAACAATCGACTCTATTGGCGAAGTTAATATTTTAGTAATTCCTATTTCTTTTTCTAATTCTAATAAAAATAATTTAGATGAAAAAAAGATTTATATACAAAATGCTTTTTTTGGCGAATCTAGTAAAAATCTTAACGAATCCCTATCATCTTTTTATAATAAGAGTAGTTATGGCAATTTAATAATTAAAGGAAAAGTAAGCGATTTTTATCATTTAGATATGAGTGCTGAAAACTTACAAAATTGTTATTCTAGTGCGTTAAATGCGTCTAGATATGTTTTAAATCAAGCTTTGAATTGGTATAAATCTTCTTATGATGATATCAATATGTTTGATAATGATGAAGATGGGTATATAGATTTAATTTATTTAATTTATGACCACCCATATTCTTATGATCGTAATTCTTTATTTTGGGCATACACTGATAGAATAAACGCTAAAGAGAGTATTGTAGGAGAAACTATAAATACTTGTGAACCTTACGCTAGTACATATATTTGGCTATCTTATGATTTTATAAATTCAAATAATAACACTATCAGCGATTCTCATGTCGTAAATCATGAATTTGGACATGCATTAGGATTAGATGATTATTATAATGATTCTATATATCAACCTCTTGGTTATTCTGATATTATGGATTGCAATTTAGGTGATCATAATCCTTATAGTAAAATGACTTTAGATTGGATTACTCCTATAGTAGTAAGAGATAAAGGCAAAATTACAATTAAAACATTTCAAACTTCTGGTGAATGTATATTGATACCAATAGGAGACTATAATGATACAATCTTTGATGAATTTTTATTATTAGAATACTATTCTCCAACTCATTTAAATTATAAAGATACCTTATTACAATACCAATATGTCGCAGGTAATAATATAGAATATATATCATTATTTAATCAGTATGGTCTTAAAGTATATCATGTTGACGCTCGACTTGCTTATGTTAAAAATAAAAATTTAAATAACAATATTGCTATTGTTGATAGTGATAACGCTCATGATTTAATGGAAAAATATAAAAGCGACTGCGCTAGTGAAGATATTCCTTTTACTTATTGTTTAGATTATGCTTTTACAAACGAAAATTTAAATCACCCATTTATTTCTTTATTAAGCGCTTCCGATCAAATTGATTTTAAGTCAGGCGATAAAATTACGAATGATGTTTTATTTCAAAAAGACGATTCATTTAATAAAGATGATTTTATATCTTATAAAGGGGAAAATTTAAATTTCAGTTTTACAGTAGAGAATTTAAATAGCGTAGAAGCCACGATTAATTTTTATTAGTTTTTTAAAAAATATTATATTAATATAAAATCAAGAGGTACAAAATTAAAAAAATGAAAAAGATTTTATTATTAATCGCTTTAATAACTCTTAGTGCTTGTGATGTTACAACCTATTCAAGTACCAGCGGATTTACTTCATCGAGTGATTCTACTACTTCTAATCAAATTGATTATAAGAATAATTTTATTATTGAAGGCATACATTCATGCATTGATTTACATTATGTTTTTTATGGTCAATATTTTACTTATGATAACAATCCATATTTTGTAGGCGGACCAGAATATTACACATTAAACCTAGAAGAAATTGATATAACTGAATATGAATCTTTAAAAGACGATCAATATATTAGTCGCTTATCTTATGATGATTCATATTTTAAAATGGTATTTCGTTCTCATGAGCCTGGTACAGAAAATTATGGTGAAATGAATCTAGGAACTTTTCAATATAAATATTCTACAATAGATGGAAATAATATTAGATTTGATAGTGACCTAGATAATATTTTAGATATAGTTATTAATGGTAGTAGTGTATATTATTGTTTAACATATTATTTTGATTTAGAAATGCCTGATTTTTACGCTTATTTAGTTTTTAAAGTTGCTTAGTATTTTGTCTTTTATCAATTATTTATAAAAATAAATAAAAAATTGTTGCTTTTTAAAATACCTTTATATATATTATAGAAGCGCCTGAAAATCATAGGCAAATAACCGAAAGGTTGTTTTTTAAAGGAAATCTTGAAACGCTTGGAAGCGTTGTTAGATGATGATGAAAGGAGAAAATATGCCGACAATTAATCAATTAGTTCGTCAAGGTAGAACCCAATCAGTCAAAAAATCCAAATCACCTGCTCTTGGTAAAAGATGGAATACTTTAAAAAGTAAATCCACAAACCAAAATGCATCACAAAAACGTGGTGTTTGCACTCGTGTTGGAACAATGACTCCTAAAAAACCAAACTCTGCTTTACGTAAATACGCTCGTGTTCGTTTATCTAATGGATATGAAGTCACTGCATATATTGGTGGTGAAGGGCACAATTTACAAGAGCACTCAACAGTTATGATTCGTGGGGGCCGTGTTAAAGACTTACCTGGTGTTCGTTATCATATCATCCGTGGTACATTAGACTGCGCTGGTATCGAAGCTCGTCGCCAAGGCCGTAGTCAATATGGCACTAAAAAACCAAAAGGTAACGAATAATTTAATAATTAAAAGAGAAAATAAGAATTAGGATATAAGATTATCCAACGCAACAAATAGTATAGGAGGAAAAAATATGCCACGTAAGGGAGGAGTAGTAAGAAGAGATGTCTTACCAGATCCAATTTATAATTCTAAATTGGTGACTCGTTTAATTAATAAAATTATGCTCGATGGTAAAAAAGGCACTGCAGAAAAAATTCTATACACTGCCTTTAATAAAGTCGAAGCAAAAACTGGCAAACCTGCCATGGATGTTTTTGCAACAGCTATGAACAATATCATGCCAGAAGTTGAATTAAAATTACGTCGTATTGGTGCTGGTAACTATCAAGTACCAATCGAAGTTAATCCAGATCGTAAAGTTACATTAGGTTTAAGATGGTTAGTTAATTATTCTCGTTTAAGAGGCGAAAAATCTATGGAAGATCGTCTTGCTGGCGAAATTATTGATGCCGCTAATGGGACTGGCGCATCTGTTAAGAAAAAAGAAGATACACATCGTATGGCAGAAGCTAATAAAGCTTATGCACATTATCGTTGGTAATAGGTGGTTGATATGGCACGTGAATACGATTTAGCACATACAAGAAATATCGGTATCATGGCTCACATTGATGCTGGTAAAACCACTTGTACTGAAAGAATTTTGTTCTTTACCCATAAAATCCATAAAATTGGTGAAACCCATGAAGGTAGCGCCACAATGGACTGGATGGTACAAGAGCAAGAAAGAGGTATTACTATTACCTCAGCAGCAACAACTGCTTTTTGGAAAGGTAATAGAATCAATATCATTGACACTCCAGGGCACGTCGACTTTACTGTTGAAGTTGAAAGATCGTTACGTGTTTTAGATGGTGCTGTCACTGTTTTAGATGGTAAAAATGGTGTTGAGCCACAAACAGAGACTGTTTGGAGACAAGGATCAAAATATGGTGTACCAAGAATTGTCTTTGTTAACAAATTAGACGCTATTGGTGCTGATTTTGAAATGAGTGTTAATTCATTACATGATCGTCTTGCCGCTAATGCTTGTGCTGTTCAATATCCATTAGGCATCGAATCAACATTAAAAGGTTGTATTGACCTTGTTACTATGAAAGCTTATGAATATGGTAGCGATGTTAATGAGCCACCACATGAAATTGCTATTCCTAGTGAATATGTTGATAAAGCTAACGAACTTCATCAAAAATTATTAGAAGCAATCGCAGCTTTTGATGATGACATTATGATGAAAGTTTTAGAAGGCGAAGAATTAACTGTTGAAGAAATTAAATCAACAATTAGAAAAGCAGTTTTAACTGGCGAATTCTTCCCAGTTTTCTGTGGATCTGCTTATAAAAATAAAAATATTCAATTATTGTTAGATGGTATTATTGATTATTTACCATCTCCACTTGATATTACACCTGCAAAAGGCGAAGATAAAAATGGCAACGAGGTTTCTTGCGTTCCAGATGATAACGCTCCTTTAGCCTCTTTAGCCTTTAAAATTGCAACCGATCCATTTATTGGACGTCTTGCCTATGTTAGAGTTTATTCTGGTATATTAAAAAGTGGATCATATGTTTATAACTCCACAAAAGGTGTTAAAGAACGTATTGGTCGTGTCGTTTTAATGCACGCTAATCATAGAGAAGAAGTTGATGCTTTACATGCTGGTGATATCGGTGCTGTTGTCGGCCTTAAAAATACAACTACTGGTGATACATTATGTGATCCAGATAATATTGTTATTTTAGAAAAAATGGAATTCCCTGAACCAGTTATTGAAGAAGCAGTGGAACCAAAAACTAAAGCAGACCAAGAAAAAATGACTGTCGCTTTATTAAAATTAGCTGAAGAAGACCCAACATTTAAAGTACATACAAATTCTGAAACCGGTCAAACTATTATCGCTGGTGTTGGTGAATTACATCTTGATGTATTAGTAGACCGTTTAAGAAGAGAGTTCAATGTCCAAGTTAATGTTGGTGCTCCACAAGTTGGATACCGTGAAACAATTAAAAAGACCGCTGAATGTGAAGGTAAATACATTAGACAATCTGGTGGTCGTGGTCAATATGGTCACGTTTGGATTAGATTTGAACCTAACCCAGGCAAAGGATTTGAATTTGTTGACGCGATTGTTGGCGGTACTGTTCCAAAAGAATACATTAAACCTACTAAAGATGGTTTAGAAGATTCTTTAAATAGAGGTCTTATCGCTGGTTATCCAGTAATGGATATTAAGGCTACATTATTTGATGGTAGCTACCACGATGTTGACTCTAGTGAAGCAGCATTTAAAATCGCTGCCTCTATGGCTTTAAAAGAAGCTGCAAAAAAATGTTCTCCAGTTCTATTAGAACCCATCATGGCATTAGAAATTACTGTTCCAGAACAATATTATGGTGATGTTGTTGGTGATATCGCAAGAAGAAGAGGTACAGTAATGGGCGAAAATCAAAGAGGAAACGCTAAGATTATTGATGCCCAAGTTCCTTTAGCGGAAATGTTTGGATATGTTACTGACCTTCGTTCTATGACCCAAGGTCGTGGTAACTATACAATGCAATTTGACCACTATGGAGAATGCCCAAGATTTGTTTCTGAAGAAATTATTAAAAAATCAGGAATGAATAATAGATAAATACCTTAAGGTATTGACTAAAAAATTAAGTTTGCTATACTTATTTCGTTAGTGTTTTGACGAAACTAAATTAAGGAGGAATCAAAATGGCAAAAGAAAAATTTGATAGATCCAAAGTTCACGTGAATATTGGTACTATCGGACACGTTGATCACGGTAAAACTACATTAACTGCTGCGATCACAAAAGTTCTCGCCAAACAAGGCGGAGCTAAAGAAATGGCTTATGATCAAATCGATAAGGCTCCTGAAGAGAAGGCTCGTGGTATCACGATTAATACAGCTCACATCGAATATCAAACAGCTAAACGTCACTATGCCCACGTTGACTGCCCAGGGCACGCTGACTATGTTAAAAATATGATTACCGGTGCAGCACAAATGGATGGTGCAATCTTAGTTGTTGCTGCTACTGATGGCGTCATGCCACAAACAAGAGAACACATCTTACTTGCTCGTCAAGTCGGTGTTCCTTACATTGTTGTATTCTTAAACAAAACTGACTTAGTTGATGACCCAGAATTAATCGACTTAGTTGAAATGGATGTCCGTGATTTATTAAATAAATACGGATTCCCAGGTGATGAAGTTCCTGTCATTAAAGGTTCTGCACGTAAAGCCTTAGATGGTGATCCAGAAGCTGAAAAATCTATCCTTGAATTAATGGATGCTGTTGATAGCTACATTCCTGATCCAGTCCATGATTTAGACAAACCTTTCTTACTCGCTATCGAAGACGTCATGACTATTTCTGGTCGTGGTACTGTCGTTACTGGCCGTGTTGAAAGAGGTAGTGCTAAATTAGGTGATGAAGTTGAAATCGTTGGTATTCGTCCAACTCAAAAATCTGTCATTACCGGTCTTGAATCTTTCCGTAAAATTCTTGACAGTGCTCAAGCTGGTGATAACGTTGGTGTCTTATTACGTGGTATTAACCGTGATCAAGTCGAACGTGGTCAAGTCTTAGCAAAACCTGGTACTGTTACTCCACATACCAAATTCAAAGCAAACGTCTACGTTTTAACAAAAGAAGAAGGTGGCCGTCACACTGCATTCTTAAGCAATTATCGTCCACAATTCTATTTCAGAACTACTGACGTTACTGGTGTCATTACTCTTCCAGCTGATGTGAAGATGGTTATGCCAGGCGATAACGTTGAATTAACTGTTGAATTAATTCACCCAATCGCTATTGAAAAAGGTACTAAATTCTCCATCCGTGAAGGTGGTAGAACCGTTGGTGCTGGTACTGTTAACGAAATCTTAAAATAAGAAATTAATTAACAAAATTAAAAATAATAGAGCCGTTTTGACGGCTCTTTTTTATTATTTGCAAAAAGATTTTTTTATATATATTATTAAAATATGCCTATAAAATCATTTTTAGTTAATGAAAAAAACATATTTATCAACAATTTTAATGGTATGTTTTCTTACGATTTATATTTTTTAAAAGAATACGAAGGATATCAAATTCTAGCACCTAATACGTATA
Source organism: uncultured Bacilli bacterium (assembly GCA_944358865.1). Lineage (GTDB taxonomy): Bacteria > Bacillota_I > Bacilli_A > RFN20 > CAG-826 > CAJOOD01. The sequence continues at coordinate 41,345 of CALVRV010000003.1, forward strand.
GTAGAACTTTATATAAATGCATTAATATTTGTATACAAATATCTAATAATTGCAATATGAATTGTTTATATTGCTTTGCAAGTAAAAATAACGATGCTATTTTAAGCAATCGTGAGATTAAAAAATACTTAGATTATATGTTTGATTATTTTGTGGAGGCTGATAAATTTTTTATAGATTTGAGCGGAAGTGGTGAACCATTACTTAATATGAACACTATAAAATTTATCTCAAATTATGCCAAAAATAAAAGTAATGAAATAAAAAAAGAAATAATTGTTAATTTTGTTTCTAATGGTCTTTTATTAAACAAGAGGTATGTAGATTTTTTGCAATCTAATTCTATTTTATTTGGTGTTAGTATAGATGGAAACAAATTAAATCACGATTATTTTCGAAAAAGCAAAAATATAAATACGTTTGATTTAATTATAAAAAATATTGAAAATATAGAGAATCGAGAGTATATAGGATGCGCTGTTACTATAACTAATAGAGTATTTGATCTTGTTGAATCTCTAATTTTTTTAAAAATGTATTTTAAAACAATAAGTTATAAACCTGTACGATCCAAACAATATGGACTCGATGATATTTCTCTCAAACAATGGCAAAACGAATATTCTAAATTATGTATATTTTTAAAAAAAGAATTATCTAATAATGATACTAGTTCCATTAAGTGTATTTTAAATGGGGATGATTTCTTTGGTAAATTCCTGCTCAGATGTATTTTAAAGCTCAAAGCATTAAATAGATGTGATGCCGGTATGGGAAGGTTTTCTTTGAGCAATGATAAAAACATATATGGTTGCCCTGCATTGAGTTCTAATATAGAAGCTAAGATAGGCAATTTAGATAATGGATTAGACTCGAGTATTTTAAAAGAGATATTTAGTAATTCAATTAAAAAGTCAAATAAATGCTTAGATTGTTATTTTAAGTTTCAATGTGGTGGAGAATGTTTGATCGAACTTCAAGAAAACGACAATCAGCCAAATGAAATAATGTGCCAATTTAAACAAATGCTAATATTATTGGCTATGGATTTATCGCTATACTTAGAAAACCTTTATGATAAAAAAATTTATGAAGAAATTTATATATTTTGTATTGAAAAAAGAAATAGATACAAGAAAAACAAAGACCTATATTTATATTTACAGAAAAACCCAAAACTATCTTTTATTGATGGCAAAGCAGAATTTGATAAGGAAAATAAAAAATATTGATTTGAATGTTATTGACTTCTTTGAAACTGTGTGCTTAAATTAAAATATAATCTACAAACAGAGAGGTTTATATGAAAATATTAAAACAAGTTTCAAAATTAAGTATTTTATGTTCACTGCCAATTTTTATTGTACAAAATAATGTATATTCAAAAAGTAGAGTTTTGCAAAATAAATTAAATTCTGTTAAACCAGCATTGTCTATTTATGATCAATTGGGAAAATTGAACGAAACCAATTTACAGTTGTCATTAAATGCAATTAATGATATTGTCAAAAACAAAATTACAAAATACACAACATATAAGCAATATTATCCTGTTAAGAACTCTATATTAAAAGATTTTGACGGAAACGTTTTTGTTTTAGTAGAGTTTTACCCAACCGGATATGGCATTTATAATGTTTCTAATGGTGATATTGTAGAATTATCAAGTTCTGCAAATAGCCCGTATTATTCGTTAAATAACCACAATAATTTATATTATGTTCCTATGGCCGGGTACTATAAAAAAGTTAACAATTCTTATGTAGATATTTTAACTAATCAATCTATTAGTTCGTTATTTGTTGACGAACTAAAATCTTTATCGAACAATTTGCAAATGAATGCAATAAAATATATTAATTCCAGTAATGTGAAGATGGTTCTGGAAGGATTATCGACTAATTCAATCAATACATATGTCACAAATTCTGCAAATTTGGATGTTGACATTAATGATTTATATCAAAGCGCTGATGTTGAAGTACCTTATTCTTGGTATTTTAAACTAAATCACTCATCTTATCCGGAAAACATCACTGGAACTTGTGGATATACTGCATTATCTCTAATTTTAGGTTATACAGAAATTTTTCTAAGTAAAGGCTATTTTAGCACAGAAGAAGTTTCTAATTATATTATTCCCTATGAAGGAAATTATGCTACCGGCGTTCCAACAATTACCGATGGACTTTTAAATGAATTTGGCGAAAATCTTGGGGGAAGCGTACCTAGTGACTTAACTGCCGCTACGAATTTATTTATGCAGGGCAAAAATAAAGAATATGAAATATATGAACATGTATGGAGATTTTCAAATATAACCGACCCAATTAAAGATGGAGTGCCCGCTGCTTACTTTGGAAACTATTCTGATACCATTTTAGAAACTAATGATCATGTTACCGTAGTATATGGTTATGATAATGATGGCATGTTATTGCTTCATACTGGATGGTATGTCGAAGAAGGCGACATATTAAACAACACAAATATAAAAATATCTAGATTAGGATTTTTTAAAGAAGGTGGAGTATTTGCATTATATAATAAAAGCGCGCATCAACATAATAACTATTTTCACATCGGGCCTATAATGAAGATGTGCGGATGTGGAGTACTTGTAGAATGTTAATTTGGAGTTTCATATGAAAAACGAAAAGAAATTTAAAACACTTTTTATCATAACTCTTATATCTTTTTGTGGTTTGATGTTATGCCTTTCTTTTCTTATTACATATTTTGTCGTTAGAAGTATTAATAACAGTTGGACATGGCTACCTTGTGATGTTAGTAATTCTAAAGATAAAATTATGATTAGAAATGACACTAATAATTCTAGTTATAAATTATTACAATATCATACAGAAGAGGATAATAATTATGTCAAGTAAAACAAAGCAAATTTTATTATGGACATTATATGTAATTTTAATTTTAGGTCTTGTTGTCCTTGGCTTCTTTTTAGCAACTTTTTGTTGTTTAGGACTTGCGAATTATTGTTAGGATTAAATTATGAAAAATTTAACTAAAAAAGAAAAAATATTTGTTATTACATCTATTACAATAATTACATTATTTATTATCACTTTGATAATGTCTTTAGTATTCATACTTATTGATATTTATTTAATTCTTATATTATAAATATAAATTATTGATTTTAGTGGTATAATAATTAAGTCTTTAAAAAAAGACTAGATTTATTATGAGTGCAACATTATATGTCGTTATTGGATTTCTAATTATATTTCTTGGGACTACTTTAGGAAGTGCTTTAGTTTTCTTTTTTAAAACTAGTATTTCTTCAAAATTAAACACCATATTTTTAGGTTTTGCTGCTGGTGTTATGATTGCTGCAGCAATATTTTCTTTAATTATTCCTTCTTTAGAACAAGGAAATAGTTATTTTTCTAGTGTATTAAATTCATCTAGTGATGATCCTTTAGTTATATTTTTAGGTGTTTTACCTGCGATTGGTGGGATTGTTATTGGTGGTTTATTTTTATTAGCCTTAGACCATATTATTCCTCATATTCATAAAAATGGAGAAGAAGAAGGAATTAAATCTAGACTTAATAAAGAAATTAAATTTTTTCTTGCTGTTACAATTCATAATATACCAGAAGGATTAACTGTTGGTTTTGCATTTGGTTCTGCTTGGGCTAGTGTTAGTAGTAATGGTAGTAGTGTATTAATCGGTCCTTTAGCGGTCGCAATTGGGATGGCTATTCAAAATTTCCCTGAAGGTGCGACTGTAGCGTTACCATTTGCTAATGCTTTAAATAGCAAAACAAAGGGATTTTTATTAGGAAGTGCCTCTGGTATTGTTGAACCTATTGCAGCGATTATTGGATTTTTCTTATCCTTTGCTTTAATTGGTGCACAGCCATGGTTTTTAGCATTTGGTGCAGGCGCGATGATGTATGTTGTTATAGAAGATTTAATTCCTGATGCAATGGCAAATAATAAGCCCCATTTGGCTACGTGGTCTGCAATAATAGGATTTATTATTATGATGGCCTTAGATGTATGTTTAGGATAATATATGGAAAATATTGATACAAATGAACAATTATATTTAGATATTAATCCTATTAGTAAAGGGCGTAGGATGCTTGTTTTTCTCGGTGATTTTTTTATTAATTTTATTTTGTCGATGTTTATATTTAATATTATTGTCTTACCGATTGGCCAAGTCTCAAGCCAATATGAAGAAAAAATGGAACAAATTAATATTGCTCAAGAAAAACGCGATGATATTTTATATGATAATGATTTGTTGTTTTATGAAACTGAAAGTGAAAAGTATTCTTTTAATTTAAATTTAAATTATACTTTTGAATTATATTTAAAATATTATGTTTTTGAAGATGAAAATTTAATAAAATATGAAGTTTTTGCAACATATTTTAGTGAAATTTGCAATAATAATGAACTATATATAAATTTATATAAGGATATAAATAGTAACTATAATTTTTTTGATATTAGCGATAATAGTGTTAAATTAAAACAACAATACAAAGACCAGCTTGCTATATATTTTGACACGAAAGATGAATTAGATGAGGCGGGGAAAAATAACTTTCAAACACTTCTAGATAATGTTTTCTTATTCCTTTATAGCGAGATGCTTCTTGATATGGAAAATAATAATACTTTAAATTACAATGCATACCAAGGAATTGTTGATGAAGTTAATCAATATTATGATATTTTATTAATTGTTTGTTGTTATGTATCTTTTATAATATCAAGTTTAATTTGTTTTATTGTCGTCCCATTAATTAGTAAAACCGGAAAAACTATTACCATGATGACAATGCATATTGAAAGAGTAGGTATGAACACATTGTTTATTTTAAAAAGAGGTGAACGAGCACTTCACAGTGTTTATCATATTGTTTTTAATTTAGCTTTTATTATGTTTTTACCTTGCTTTGTTGTATCTTTTAATTACTTATTTTCTTTAGGCGGATTTTTTATTATTTCTTCTATTTCTATGGTTTTGATTTTAGCGTCATTTGTATTTATTTTAGTTAATAGTTATAATCGAAGTCTAATAGACTTTATTAGCCAATCTGTGTTAATATCAAGTGATGATTTTGATAATTTAGCAAGAATGAAAGGACAATTAAAGTAGTGATTGAAAAAGTAGAAGAAAAAACATATATTACTTACCAATATGCCAGGTTTTATAAAAGAGTGTTGGCTAATGTAATTGATTTTCTTTTCTTTTTATTATGTTTTGGTGTCTTATTTATTTCAATACGCGCGATTGTTAATAATTCAAGTCAAGGAAGAAGTGTTAGCGAACAATTAAGAACTATTCGTCTTGACAGCGGCCTTTATGTTGAAGTAGCATCTAGAGATAATGTTTTAATGGATGTTATTGCTTATAATAATGAATTTGATCCTGCTGCATCTCAAAAAAGAAATAATGCGATTAGGGCAATTGAAAATTTTCTTACATATTGTGATGAATTATTTAATAATCCAGAAAGTGAATATTATAATCCTAGTAATTATGATGTTGTTTATAATTCATATTTAGATTATTTTTTAAATGAAGATTTACTTTACACAAATAGTAGTAATATTTCTGCTCCATATTTTGATTTAAATAATGTTGATGAAAATGGTTTTGCTATTGAAAGTGAAGCAGCTTTTGAATTAGGCGCTAAATACATAGATTTTTATGAAAACTGTTATTCTCCATATATAAATGAAGTATTACAAGGATATCTTATTACTATTATTCCTAATTATTATGATTTAACTAAATTTTCTAGTGATATGTTATTTTATGTTGAATTACCAATAAGTTATTGTTTATCAGGAATATTAATATATTTTATACCAACCTTAATTTTTAAAAGAGGAAGAAAGACATTTGGAAAGGCCATATATAAAATTGGCTTAATAAATAAAAACATGGTTAATCCTTCTTTTAAGATTAGTTTAGCTAGATTTTGTATATTTTATTTTTTAGAACTATTACTCGCACCTTTTACTTTTTTAATTCCATTTATTATTTCTTTTACTTTAATGGTGTTTTCTAAAAAAAGACAAGGGTTTTGCGACTATATGTTAAATCTTTGCGAAGTTGACACTACAAGTATAAAAATATTTTATGATATACGTGATGCTAAAATTAATATGATTGATAAACCAACAAAAGATATTAATTTTAAGCAAAGAGACAATTTATAATTTGTTAGAAAATAAGAGGATATTTTATGAAGAATTCAAAACATTTTTTAAAAACACTATTAATATTACCTTTTTTATTATTAAGTGGTTGTTCATTAATTAAAGATATTAATAGCAGCACTAGTAGCACTACAAGTATGGATTTTTCAATTACAATTAATAATGGTGAAGAAGTTGATTTAATTATTGGTGAAACTTTACAATTAGACATTAATTATCAACCTATCGAAAGTTATGAATTAATGTTTACTTCTTCTGATGAAAATGTTGCTAGTGTTTCTGATCAAGGATTAATAACTGCTAATAATGTTGGCCAAGCAACCATAACCGTAACATATAATAACAATAGCGATTCTATTATTGTTAATGTATTAGAAGATGAATCGTTTATTAAAATAACTAATAATGAAAATCCATTAAATGTAACACTTTTTGATAGTGCAATTATTTCATATATCACTAGCGATGATATTGAAAATGTTAACGCCATATCAAGTAATGAATCAATTGTAAGTATTGTTTCTATTTATGATGATTTTGTCGAAATATCCGCTGAAAATGTTGGAAGTGCAATTATTACTATTTATGCTGATGCATTTATTTTTGATGAAATAACTATAAATGTTTATCAAAATAATGACGGATATATAGAAATTTCTTTAGATCAATCTTCAATTATGGTTAATGAAAACATTCTTATAAATGTTGATATTGATCCTATTGAATATCAAAATAACATTGTTTTTAATATTTTAAAAGGTAATGATTTAATAACATTAGAAGGAAATAGGATTACCGCTAATAAATCTGGAGAAGTTCAAATACAAGCTTCGTGTCATGATTTAGTGAGCAACATTTTAACATTGACAATATATGATTTTAAAATCGAATTGACTAATTCTGTCATTGAATTAAACGACCATGAAAGATTAAGAATAATTAATTATGATGGTAGTAGAAACAACCTTCATGGTGAAGCTTTAGATAATAGTATCATTTCTTTTGGACTTTCTCCAGTTGGTGATATTTTTGTTAATGGAGATAATGTTGGTAAAACATCATTTTACTTATATGATGATAATGGTTTATTTAGCAATACAATTGATGTTGAAGTTATAAGTGGTGATCCTTATGCTGGGATAAGTATGGAAGAATTTTATTCTTCTTATACTAGATCTGATTCATATATTGATTCTAAATATCGCACTCAACATAATTTCATGTCAGGAGATATCGTTACACCTGATGATGTACCTACTGTAGCAAGCAATCAACCAACTAGTAATGGTTTATTAATTCATAATAGTGATAAAAATTATTCTAGTGACGGAAATACTTATACAGTTGAAGATAAAAATGGCAATAAAGCTTTTGATATTTATTATGGTGGTGCTTATATTACCTTAGAAGAAGTAGCAGCATATATTTACGCTTTTGGAGATATACCTGTTAATTATATTGAAGATAATGAAGGCTACCCATCATCATCACCATGGGGTGAATATCTAAGATTAAATCATAGTCAATTTTATGGTTGGTCTGACTCTTATGAGCCTGAATTACCAAATATCACTGGATGTGGTGGCAATTTAGTTTATTACGAACTTGATATTGGCACAACTGGCACTGATACTGGTCCACAATTTCCTAATCGTATTTATAATGATGGTTATAGAATTACTAGAGGTGCGGCTAGAATTGTCTATTCTAAATATTATCGTGGCAGTGGCCTTACTGTTAACGATGAAGATAGATATGTATTTTATACTTATAATCATTACAATGATTTCCAAGAATATCTAAATTATAAAAATGGTTGGGGTTATATTTTTGGTAATATTACTGCTGGTAATGATCAAGATGAATATAATCGCAATAATCCACCTACACCATATATAGAAGTTGTTAGACAAGAATTATAAAAGTGTTGATTATTTCCTATTCAAATAAAAATTTATTTAATCTTTGACTTATTTTGTTTTTGATTTATTATCAGAGAAAAATATTGAGTTTTTACCTGGTTTTTTATTTAATTTGCAACAAAAATAAGTCAATTTCACTTCTATAAATGTATCTTTACTTAACATTTTTATTACCTATTGTCAACTGGAAAAATTTTAAACTCTATTTTAAAAAAATAGTTTGCATAACTATGTAATGTGATTTAAAATTTAAATGCAATTAATATGAGTATTAATAATTTCTGGAGATCTTCTATGAGTAAAAAAATGATATTTGGCGCCCTAATGTCTTTATTAGGTGTTGCTAGTTTTGCTACGGCAAGTTTTTCTTTATCAAATAATGTAAAAGATGTTAAACAACCCGCTGTTAAACTTGCTGAAGAAGTTGATCCAACTTATGACGCTTCAGATTTTGCTGATGCTCAAGAATTGACAACCAGAGATTTAAAAATTTCCATTACTAAATCCGCTGTTACTAGTAAGACTCAATCATACGACGTTAATTTTTCTAGCCAAGTTGAAACTTGGACAAATCGTCATAGATTAATTTGGGTCATAATTAATGATGATAATTTTACATCTGCAAACGATTACCCTGCATTAGAAGGTGAAGAAGAAAAAAATATGCCTCATTTTACTGGAGCGGTATATGGTATAGATGACTCTGATGATGGCGATATATACATTCCTCGCTATATGAGTTATACGACAAGATTTACAATCGATGTTTCTTCAATAAATGGTGGTGTATTATCAGACGATGCTCTAGAAACGACTAAAAATATCTATATTCATAGTGAAATAGATACAATTGGCGAAGATGCTTTTTCTAATTTTGCTGATTCTAGTCAAGTTCACATTTATTGCGAAGCAAGTGAAAGACCTGATGGCTGGTCTGAAAATTGGACTGATGTACCTGAAGAAAATATTACCTGGGGATATGAATTTACCGACAAAATTTATACTGATATCGATCGTAATGTCAGTGGAACATCTCAGCCTTATGGTACTGGAAAAAACTTTTTCTTAGGTTTTAAAGATGAAACAAAAGGTATTAATTTACCTCTTGTCATTAAATATGATTCTAAAAATACAAGCACTGGTGAAATTACAACTAATTATGAAGAACTTCCAATAGTCCCTGTCAACGCTTCTTTAGCGGGTACCTCTCGTTATGAAGGTGTTGGAAGTAATGTTGCTATGACATCATATTCTAAAAATATTGATATTGAATTAGAACCAAACGAAGAGATATTAGATGACACTATATCCTTTTATAATATATATCCTGTTGAAATAGTGACTAGCGAGACTAGTTCGGTTCCAGTTTTTGTTCCTAAAGAAGACGAACCTTACTGGGGCGATTGTTCTATTAACTATGTAAAAAAAGAAAATATTAATGAATATATCACTTATGATTTTGAATTAAGCTCATCTTTTAGTGGATATACCTCTTTACAATTACGTGTTAATAAAGTTAATGGAATTTATGAACAAGTAAAAGGTGACTTATACGAAACAAATTATAATGATATTGCTAGCGGAAGAGTTACGATTAGATATCGTTTTACTGCTTTAAATAATGCTCAATATAGAATTATTTATGAAGATAATGGTGAATTGGTAGAAAGTATTGTTAATATCAATACTCCTATTCCTAGATTTATCTTAGAATCTCAAACAGATAACAACGTCTCATTTTTAATTGAAAATAGCACTATTGGTGAAAACTTTGACGCTAGTAAAGTTAAATATCTATCATTATTAGGTTTAAATGTTACTTTAGATTTGTTTACTGAATCTGGAACAATCTTAGTTAAATCATCAACAACTACAAGATTTGGCGAAATACCTTTATTTGATACGATAACTGCTGATGGTGTTTTAAATTATTATGATGGAGATGCGGTTTTGATTTGGACGTCCATTGCATTTGTTTGTGTTTATGTTATCGGGGCAATTATTTTATATTTCTACTTAAGAAATAAATTCAAAAACGATGAATTTAGAAGAATGAAACCTAAAAAATATCTAAAAAGTGCAATTATTTTAGGTTGTGGATTATTAACAGCGATATTAGCTATTATATTTATCTTCTTTAGAAGTGTTCCATTTAACAACGCTATTGTTGTGTTTAATCCATTAGATATATACGTAATCATCTTTACAATTGTCTCTGTTTTCTTTGCTGGATATTATATTCGTTTACTAGTCCATACAGTTAAAACCAGCAAAGAAAGAAAACGTATTTTAAAATTAAAATTGGATGAAACGTCAGATGATGACGGTACTAAATAAATATTAAGGAGAAAATTATGGAAATTAGAATTAAAGATTTGACTAAAATCTTCCCAGGTGATCCAAAGAAAAATATCCGCGATACTATTGCTGTTAAAGATTTGGATTTTGTTGTTCCTGATGGTCAATTAGTTGGTCTACTTGGTCCTAGTGGATGTGGTAAATCTACTACACTTTATATGATTAGTGGTTTACAAAATCCTACCAGTGGTGAAGTTTGGTTTGGTGATCAAGAGGTTACTAATCTTTCTCCTGAAAAAAGAGGTATTGGTTTAGTTTTCCAAAACTATGCTTTATATCCTCATATGACTATTTATAAAAATATTGAGTTTCCTTTGACTAACCTAAAAGTTGAGGTTCCTTTAGTGGAATTCTATAGTTATAAATATGTTAGTGAATACGATCTTAAAAAAGATGATAAATCATATTTTATTATGAGATCTATTCGCTCTTTAATGATGAAAGCTGGTTTAGGACCTTTACAATATCGTATTAAATTAAATAAAAACAAAGAAAATAATCACTTAACCATTAATATCGAATTAAATAAAGTTAACAAAGACGCAAATGAGATGGTTAAAGCACAATTCCCAGAAATATTAAAAACTGAATTAACTCTAGTTGAAGAAAAACAAGTTAGTCAACCATTATATGATTCTTCATTTAGAGCGACAGTTAAAAATATTAGCGATAAAGCATGCATTTCATTAACATTTAAAGGTAATTTAACTAAAAAATTTGATGTCAGCACGATTGATGATACGATAAATGCTGCTAAAAATGTTATTAAAAATAATAAATTTGGTCGTATTGAAGGTGTTTTAATTACACGTACTCAAAGTGGTGGCTATGAATTAATGGCTATGTTAAATAATCTTTATTTCTCTCGTTTAGATGAATGTGTTAAAGCATTAAGTGAAATTTATGATTTTGCTGGTGTTAATACATTTGTTACTGATATGCGTGATAAAGAATTAGAAAAAACTATTAAAAATGATTTAAAATTAGAAAAAATTACTTATTCAGATTTTAAATTATATTTTGATAAGAAAAATATTAAAGTCTATTTTAAATTGGTAAAAGCTAGCCAAGAAGACGCTAAACGTGTTTTAGAAGGTCTAGCGGAAAAATTACATTTTGAAGACCAAGAATTAAATTCTAGTTTAGCTATCTCACATCGTAAATTAACAAAAGAAGAAAGAAGATCAATTGTTATTGCAACCGCAAAACTTGTTCAAGTTGATGAATATTTGCAAAGAAAACCTTCTCAATTATCTGGTGGTCAGCAACAACGTGTCGCTATTGCTAGAGCCTTAGTTAAAAAGCCAAAAGTCTTATTATTAGACGAACCATTATCTAACTTAGATGCACGTTTAAGACTTCAAACTAGAGAAGAAATTAGAAGAATTCAAAAAGAAACAGGAATTACAACTGTATTTGTTACTCATGACCAAGAAGAAGCGATGTCTATTTCTGATAAAATAGTTGTTATGAAACTTGGTGAAATGCAACAAATTGATGCACCTCAAGAAGTTTATAATTCACCTGCTAATTTATTTGTCGCACAATTCCTTGGTACTCCTCCAATCAATGTCTTTAAAGGAAAAATTAAAGATAATAAAGTATACATTGGGGAAGATGTTATTTATTCTTTAGAAGAAAAATCAAAAGATCGCAATGTTTATGTTGCAATTAGACCTGAAGGATTCTCTATGGCAACTAAAAAAGACAAAGAAGTATTAACTGCTAAATTAAGCATGATACAAGTTTTAGGTAGAGATATTTCTATTGTTGCAACAAATCCAAATTGCACTAAAGAAAGCTTTAAAGTAATTATTTCTAGCGAAGATAGAAGCGATGATGAAGATTTAACATTCAAAGTTAAACCTAATAAGATGTTCTTATTTGACGGTGAATCTGAAGAAAGAATTTATATTAAATAAATTTGGTGAAAGTTATGTTTAATTTTAAGAAAAAACAACAACTAGAAAGCGTAGAAGTAAGTGGTCAAGTTGCAGCTTTACCACCAGAATCTATGTATGATGAAAAAGATAACGTCGTTGTTAGACTAGTTTCACATCGCAAAAATAAAAAACCTTATCAAATTACTGGTATTGAAGACGTTTCTGCAAAAAATAACTGGAAAGCATGGCTATATTTAGGACCTGTTATCGTTTTAATTGCCGTTTTCCTTATTTATCCTTTGATCAATACCATTTTCATTGCTTTTACAGAAAATTATCAATATGCATCAGGAACATTTGATGGTTTTACAATTAATAATTTTGGTGTTATTTTGGGCTTAACACCTACATCAACTGGAGCATTTGAATCTAATTTTACTAGATACGCTATTCCAAATACCTTTATTATTGTTTTCGTTACTGTTCCTTGTTCTACCGCTTTAGCGCTTATTATTTCTGTTGCTCTAAATTCTATTAAGTGGTTCCAAAAAGTTTTACAAACAATATTCTTTTTACCATATGTCACTAACGCTATTGCTATTGGTATGGTGTTTAGTGTTATTTTTGATAAAAATGGTATTATTAACTACTTATTTAATTCTGATATTACTTGGATTTATGGTGCTGATCCTAAAATAGCTATGATTCCACTTTGTATTTATATTGTTTGGTCTTCTATACCATTTAAGATTTTAGTTTTCTTAAGTGGCTTACAAGGCATTGACAAGCAATATTATCAAGCTGCACAAATTGATTCATGTAGTAAGGCTAAAACATTATGGAAAATTACTGTTCCATTATTATCACCACAAATACTTTATATTTTAGTTACATCATTTATTGGTGCATTTAAAGAATATACTTCTGTTGTTGGTTTATTTGATGGACCTGGTACAATGGGCACAAATGGTGATCCAAATATGGAAACAATCGTTTTCTATATTTATGAAAGATTATCGCAGCAAACATCTCTTGCCGCTGCTGCAGCTGTATTCTTATTTGTCATTATCTTATTATTTACTTTACTACAATTTATTGTCTCTAAATCGAGAGTGCATTATTAGGGAAGGAGGGTTTTGTTATGTTAGAAAATGTTAAAAAATTATTTAAAGTCAAATCAAAAGAAATAGAAAATCCTTATCCTGAATTTAAGCTTGAAACTGATAATATTGTTTTATCAATTGAAGAGGCTGGACGCACTGTCGATTCTATTAAAAGACAGGAAATGGTTACAAAAATTATTTCAACAATATTTGTCTATATATTTATTGTTGCTTTGGCTTTAGCATTTGTTTTCCCGTTTTATTGGATGGTTATTACATCTTTAAAACAAAGAACTGAAATTATTGCGACCGAACAAACGTTTTTCCCAACAATTGTCATGTGGTCAAACTATGTTTATGTTTTCCAAGTATTTGATTTTGGAACATTTATGTTTAACACAATTGTTGTTGCGATATTCTCCACAATCGGAACGTTATTAACAACTATTTTTGCCGCTTTTGCATTCGCAAGATTAAAGTTCAAAGGTCGCGAATCATTATTTATGGTCTTTTTAATGACTATGATGATTCCTGGCGAAATGATGGTTATTTCTAACTACGTCACGGTTGCTTCGTTTGGATGGGTTGGTGAAGGCCAAACATTAATTGAAGCTTATCTTTGTATGATTGTTCCATTTTGGATCAGTGTATTCTACATTTATTTGTTAAGACAAAACTTCAAACAAATACCTAATGAACTATATCTTGCTGCTAAAGTAGATGGAAAATCTGATTGGTCATTCCTTTGGAGAGTTATGGTTCCATTAGCAATGCCTACATTAATTTCTATTACCATTTTAAAATTTATGGGGACTTGGAATTCTTATGTGTGGCCAAACTTAGTTACACAGGAAGATTCATTTAAACTCATAAGTAATGGTTTAAGAGATTCAACCTTCGTTGACGCTGATAGTGGCCAAACTGAATATGGTTATCAAACTGCAGCGACAATGTTAGTTACTGTTCCATTATTCTTATTATTCATCTTCTTTAGAAAATACATCATGCGTGGTGTAGGAAGAGCGGGTATTAAAGGATAATATACTTAGTCTATAATTAAACTAGACATAGAAACCTTAAGGAGGAAATTATGAAAAAAAGTCGTTTATTATTAGCGTTACCAGTAGCGATGGCAGTATTATTAAGCGCATGTGCTCCATCTACTACAACTACAACATCTGGAACAAGTGAAGATCCTACTACAACTACTACTAGTGAACCAGATCCTACTACAACAGATCCTACCACAACTACTACTGAACCTGGTCCAAGCGGTGATCATTTCATTAACGAAGCTACAACTATCACATTCTGGTCAACATTTAATGATTCTTATCAAACAGTTATTCAAAATGTTGCTGCAGCATTTAAAGAAATTGAACCTAATGTTACTGTTAATATCGTAAAACAAAGTGGTTCATATGATGACATTGCAGATTTAGTCATTCAAGGTTTTGCTGTTAATAATTATCCTGATATGGTTGTTTCTTATCCAGACCATGTTGCTAATTACATTAACTATAACAAAGCTCTTGATGTTGAACCATATATGACAAATTCTAATTATGGTTGGAGCGATGAAGATTTTGATGATATCTTACCTAACTTCTTAGAAGAAGGTGAATCTTATTCTATTCCTGGTGTCTATTCATTACCATTTGCTAAATCTACTGAAGCAATGTTTTATAATGAAGATGTTTTAGTCGGATTAAATTTAGCTTCTATTGATCCAACTATTAATAACGGATTACCATTAACTCATGATTATTTAAATAATTTAACCTGGGAAGAACTTTTTAATAAATTATGCCCAGCTATTTTAAGATACAACACTGAAGTAAAACAAATTTTATTAGAAACCGAAGCTCACCATGCCGTATTTGGTTATGATAGTGATGATAACTTATTCATTACCTTAGCCCAACAATACGGATACGATTATACAGCTTTAGATCAAAATACCGGTTATGCTGAAGTTTTATTTAATAACGATGGTATGAAAGGATTAATGAAAAAATTTAATTCTTATTATCATGATGGTTATTTAATTACCAAAGGTACTTCTGAAGGTGGATATACCAACTCCTTCTTTACAAAACGCAATACCTTATTCTCTGTTGGCTCAACAGGTGGATATAAATATCAAGCTGATGGCGCTGACTTCAATGTTAGTGTTGCTAATATTCCTCATGCTGAAGGAAAAGAAAGATATGTCATTAACCAAGGTCCTTCTATTTCTATTTTAAAAAGCACTGCAAGTGATGCTAATAACAGAGCACTTGCAAGCTGGTTATTCTATAAATTCTTAACAAACACTACCAATTCTACATATTGGGCAACCGAAACTGGTTATATGCCTGTTAGATATTCTGTTTATGAAACTGAAGCTTTTATGGATTACGCTAACACTGATGGCAAACCTCAAATGTCAACCGAATTATTAGGTGCTAAAACTGCTAGATTCTCTCAAGTTGTTTCTTCTTCTGATGAATTATTCTTCTCACCAGTATTTAAGGGAAGTAGTGAAGCAAGACAACAAGTTGGTTCTATTATGACTCAATCCTTATTACAACCTGAAGCAGATTTCACTGATACATGGTTAAATGGTATTTTTGAAAAAGCAGTTAACGAAACTTTATTAGCAATGTCTTAATACCTATATTATTTATTAATACCTATTTATAAACTTCATTTTATTTAAAAATTACACCACAAGGAGGTAATTTATGAAAAAACTATCTTTGATTGGTGTTGGAGCACTTGTCGTAGCGCTAGGTCTTGTAGCTTGCGAGCCTAGCGTTACTACAACGACAAGTGGCACTAACACAGATCCTACAACAACTACAAGTCAAGAACCAGCCAAAAATGTTACGATTACTTTCTGGCATACTTTTGGTCAATCAATTGTTGAAACACTTACTGAAAAAATTCAAGAATTTCATGACCTTGTTTTAGAAAACGAAAACGTAAATGTTACAGTTGAATTATCATATTCTGGTTCATATGATGATATTTTAACCAAAATTAACAATGGTTTCTCTGCTGGTAATATTCCTACTATCGCAGTTGCTTATCCTGACCATGTTGCAGATTATTTATCTAGAGAAACTTATGATGGTCAATATGTTGTTAATTTAGAGCCTTATATTAACAATGAAGAATATGGTTTTAATACTCAACCATACCTTGGTGATGAAGAAGGCTTAGATGATTTTATTGAATCTTATTATCAAGAAGGTACTTCCTATGCAAAAGAAGGTGTCTTCTCCTTGCCATTAATGAAATCAAGCGAAGTTATGTTTTATAATGAAAACATTATTTCTCTTGCTTTAACCGGTAATTCAAATTTCCAAGGATATAAACCTACTCCAGATTTTATTCCTAGTGAAACAAATATTAGAAATTATATGGAAAATCTTACTTGGGATGAATTTATGAATTTCTGTCAATTCATTAATGATAATAAATCTTATTTTGCTAACACTATTGAATATCCTGCATATTATGATAGTGATGGTAACTTATTTATTACTAAAATGTATCAAAATGATATTCCTTATGCTTCTGTTGATGAAAATGGCAGAGGTGTCATTGAATTTGAAAGTGGCACAGCAAGAACTCAAGCTGAACAATTAATTGCAGATCTTAATGCTGAACACGAAGCAGGATTATTTACCACAAAAGGTGTTGAAGGCACATATGGTAGTAATAACTTTACCGAAGTAAAATCAGTTTTCTCAATTGGTTCTTCTGGCGGCACTGGCTATACTGTTCCCACCAGCGGCACATTTAATGTTCGTGCCGTTAAAGTTCCATATGATAATGACAATCCTATCTATGTTTCCCAAGGCCCAACATTATGTATTATGAACAATCCAAGATACAGTGAAGAAGAAAATTCTTTAAGACAAGAATATGCTTGGAGATTTATTAAATATTTAACTAACGCTGAAGTTAATGTTGAATTATGTATTCGTGGAAGTAATGGATATGTTCCAGTTAGACATTCTGCTTATGAAAGTGAAGATTTTACCTCTTTCTTATTAGGTGGAGATATTTATGCTGAAACCGCATCTGTTATTTTAGACGATATTAATAACGAATTTATTGTTAGTCCTGTTTTTAAAGGTTCTGCAGAACTTAGAGAACAAGGTGGCAGTATTATTACTAGTGTTTTCACTGATCAAAAAACAAATATTACCCAAGCTTTTGACGATGCAATTAACGAAACAAAGATTGCAATGTCTTAATAATAGGAGGTAACTATGACAAAATTTAAATCATTATCTTTATTATTAGGTGTTGGTGTTCTTGCTGTTTCTTTAGCTAGTTGTACTCCAGAAACTACAACTACAACTACAACAACTACAGAAGAGCCACCTACAACAACAACTACTACTAGTGAAGATTCTTTACCAGAATGGGTTGATTATGTTCATTCTGGAGAAGTCCAATTAACTTTAGATTATGAAGGACATGACTTTTATCAAGATGGTATTGGTCAAATGACTTTACAATATGAAGGTCAATGTATTGATGGAGACACTGTCCACTTTACACCATTAGTAACTACAACTAGTAGCGAAAGAATTAAATCTAGATTCTATGGTGTCGATACACCTGAGTCAACTGGACAAATTCAAATGTGGGGTAAAGAAGCTAGCGATTTCACTCATGAAAAAGTTTGGAACGCTGCTCAAAATGGAACAATTGTTTTATCAAGTCCATATAATGATTATCATAAACCAGAAACTGATTCTACTGGTGAAAGATATGTTACTTTAGTTTGGATTAATGAAACAAAGAAAAACGCTCCAAAAGAAGAATTAGTGTTATTAAATCTTTGGCTCGTTCAAGAAGGATATTCTACCGCTAAAAACGTTACTGATTTCCCAGAAATGGCAACAGTATTTGTTCAAGCTGAAACTCAAGCTATTGCATATAAATTACATATGCATAGTGATGAGATTTCACCTTCATGGCCACCCGATGATTATAAAGTAGTTTCTTTATTAGATCTTAAAAAATCTCTTGAACAAACTTTGGAAGATCCTAATTATGATAATCCATATGATAATGTAAGAATTATCTTTACTGGAACAGTCGCAGGTTATGCAAATAACATTTTATATTTAGTGCAACATTTTAGTGAAGAAGAGGGTGCGCGTTACCCGGGTGGTGAATATGCTGGTATCAACATATTCTGTGGTATGAGCCAAATTCCTAGCAAATATAGTGTTAGAAACACATATTTAGAAATTCATGGTACAGCTACTTTAAGTAATTTTGGCTTCCAAATTAGTGACGTCCAAGGAAGATTCCCAAATTCTGTTTCTTATTCTGAACACGATGCAAAAATTTTAAGAACAGCTGAAGAAAATGCTGAAACTGAAGATTCATTACATGTCTTTGAATATACAGCAGAAGAATTAAATGATGTCGTCAATGCGACCGATTTACAAACAAAATATGAATGTCTAAATGCTTATGTTCAAGTGACTGAACCTTTAACTGTTCAAGATGTTTATGTTGCTGCTAGTGATGAAATAACTCTTTATTTATCTGGGTGTGACTTTGATGCTTATGTAACATTTATGTATGCTGGTGATCCAAATAATTCATACCAATATTGGGTTAAAGAAGCAGATTGGATTGGAAAACGTTTACTCATCAGTGGGCTTTATGTCTACCATGATTCAATGTCAGGAAGAAGATCTTGGCAAATCAACCCATGTTCTCCTAGCGATGTTGTTTGGGTTGATGCACCTAGTGCTGAATAATCTACATTAGGAGGTAATTGTTATGTTATATTGTTCTAACTGTGGTAAAAGAATTGATGAAAAGAAAATCGAAGCAAAAAACAATTCTTTAATTATGCAAAATGATGTTATAAACGAAAATACTAAAGTCGTTTATATTTGTCCTCGTTGCGAGCATCATATTCACCGCGATTTAGAAGAAATAGAAATTAAGCAATTATCTCGCGCAGCACATGCTGAAATACAAAGAAGTAATAACTTTTTTGCTTCTGGTATGGGCAATGTTTGTATTGGCGCTATTGCACTAGTTTTAGCTGTCATATTCTATTATTTATCTTGTGATTTAAACAACCAAATGAAATTAGATATGTCAAGCGCGGAATTTTATGTGTTTTTAGTGCTTACCATTGTTGGTGGTTTGTTATTAGTAGCGGGTGTTGTTTTAGCCTTGGTTGGTTTAATAAAAAAGGCTAGATACAATAATCTGCTTAAGGATATAAATAATAAGACTTTTATCCAATAATCTAATAAGAAAGTCTACTTCAAATTCATTTATAGATGAATATTGCGATGAATATATAGGAGGAAATTATGAAACTAAAATTATTACCAATCGCATTACTTGCTGTTGTTGGTTTTACTTTAGCAGGTTGTACTCCAGAAGCTAGCTCGACAAGCCAGCCAACTGTGACGACAACTACAACTGAAGAACCCCCATCAACAACAACAACCACTACAGATCCAGGTCCAAGTGTGACCAAATTTGAAATTAGTAACAAGACTGATTTAACTGCTGAATGGCATGTTGAAGATGCTGATAGACTAATTAGATTTGACATTGAACCTGCTGCTAATCCACAAGTTTTAATTAATAATGGTGAATTAGTCATTACATCTAGCAATACTGGTGTCGTTAGTGTTCTTTCTGCAAACTTACACGCCGTAGCAGCTGGACAAGCTACTATTACCGCTACATATGCAGGTTTAACCGACACTGTTGAAATTACTGTTTTAGAAAAAGTTGTTTCTCCTGCAATGAAAATTGCTGCTTTACGTGATGCTATTACAGCTGGAGAAATCGTAAAAGAAGATGAAGTAGTCGTTAATGGTGTTATTACTGCTTATTTTGAAAGCCCAGATCATACATATGCTGGTGCCTTTATTCAAGATGGCGCTGATGCTATTTCTCTTTATGCTGGTAGCATTTCAAAAGATTTTGAAGCACTAGGTTTAAAACTTGGTGATATAGTTAGAGTTGAAGGTGCGCTAGATATTTATAATGGTCTAGAACAAATTAAACCTACCGCAATTACTCTTGTCGAAGATGATACTTTACAAAAACCTCAAATTCTTGAAGTTACTGATTTTAGCAAATTTAACGCTACCGATTTAGCTCAACAATCTGGTCGTTTAATTAAAGTTACTAACGTTCCATATATTGGTTTAGCTGATAAAAACGAAATTAGTATTGATGATACTAGTGGTAACCATTACACTGTTAATTTTGGTACTGCAGAACACACAATTCCATATTATGTAAATTATCATGCTGGTAAAAATGCTAGAAATAATATTGCTGGTATTTTAAAAGCCTTAGAAGCTGGTGACACTGTTGATTTATATGGTGTTATTGGCTGGTATAATTCACCACAAATCTCTCCAGTTTATATGATTGGAAGAGATGCTGGTGATTGTATCGTTCCTACTACAGCATTAGATACTCCAACCGCTGTTAGTATCGATACCACTGATCCAGTTTATATTGACGTTAATACTGAATTCAGCGCTACTGTTACTCCAAGTGGTGCTAATCAAGCTGTTTTATGGTCCGTTGATGACGCTACCGTTGCTGAAGTTGATCAATATACAGGTATTGTCAAAGGATTAAAAGAAGGTACTGTTAATTTAACTGCTACTTCTCGTGTAAATAGTAGTGTTAAAGTTAGCAAAGCTTTAACTGTTACTGCTGAACCAGTTGACCCAGATGCACCTATAATGATGGAAACTCCAGTCGCTGGACAATATATTGCTGGTATGTTAAATACAACCAATAATACTACATATTACATGATTGGTGGTTTAACTGATCCAAATAATGCTTATTATGCTACAAGCACTAATCCAAACGAAGCTATGTATGTTACGTTAGCCGCCTCTGGTGATGGCTGGACAATGCAATTAGCAAACGGAAAATATATTGCTGTTGAAGACGGCACAAACTATAACAATCCAATTGAATCTGATACTCCATTTGTTTGGACTTGGAATAGTGAATATCATACATTTACCGCTATCGTTGACTCTACAAGAGAAAACGATGATGGTTCTTTACAATATCCTGATGGTAGAGAAATTTTCTTAGGCACCTATGGAACTTTTGGTACTATTGGTGTTTGTGATGAATATCGTTTTGAAGATGGAAATTACCCATTACATTTATATTCTTACACTATCGTTGATGAACCAGTCGACCCAGATGCACCAGTTGTCATGGAAACTCCTGTCGCTGGACAATATATTGGTGGAATGACCGCAAATGATGGTGCTAATTATTATGCTAATGGCGAGACCACTGGCAATTACAATAACTATTTAGATACAGATACAAATCCAAATAATGCTATGTATATTTCCTTAGCCGCTTCTGGTGAAGGTTGGACATTACAATTTGCAAGTGGAAAATATATTGGTATCGGAGATGGCGATTCTAATAATAATATCGTTTTACTTGACGAAGCCTTTGTTTGGACTTGGAATAGTGAATATCAAACATTTACCGCTACTGTAACATCAACTGCAACTGATAAAGATACAGGTGAAACTTTATATCCTGATGGTAGAGAAGTTTATATGGGAACATACAAAACATTTACAACCATTAGTAGAAGCGATACTTCCTTTATGGGTGAAGATGGACAATGTTATTTCCATTTATACACCTATACTATCGTTGATGAACCAACTCCAGAACCAACCCCGAGCGAATTAATGGCAACATTAGATTTTAGTGCAGTTGAATATGTAAAAGATGAATTAACAGAAAAATTAACAGTAGAAGCATTACAAACGATTTTAAATTCAGGTTTAACAGTTGTTGATGGTAAAACATTAACTGTTACTGTTTCATCGACTGACAATATTTATGCTGGAAACGGCACCGGCGGATATATTGAAAATCAAGGTGGATTTTTAAAAGCAGGAACCAGCAGTAAAAATGGCTCTATAGTACTAAATTTGAGCAGCGAAATTGTTCGTGTTGAAATTGATTGTGTAAAATGGAATGATAAGTCTTCTGATGAAGTTACTGTAAATGGCGTAACTTTAGATGCTCCTGCATATGAAAACGAAACATTTGGAACATTAGGTTTTGATTTTAGCGCAACAACACAATTAGAAATCACAACCGCTAAACGTTGCTTCATTAAAGCTATTAGAGTTTATTGCGCAACCACTACTGTTAGTGAATAATTAAATTTTAAAACTCTTTCTTAGTAAGGCTGGCTTACGTCAGCCTTACTTTTTATAAAAGACATATTTTAATTGTAATAATTTAAAAAATATTTTAAGATATTGAGGCTGGACCGTTAGCTCAGCTGGCAGAGCAACTGACTCTTAATCAGTGGGTCATAGGTTCGATTCCTATACGGTTCACCAATTTTTAATATATTTAATCACTGAATGCTCAGTGATTTTTTATAAAAAAGTCTATTTTTGCAGTGTTTTTTATAAGAAATAACGTATATGTCTTTCTTAGAATTTTTGTTCTTTTTTTATCGAGTTTTTAATTATATAATTAAAATATGAAAACACCAAACATAACTACATTAAAAAAATATTTTTCTTCTTTAAAAAAGATGAAAAGAAAATATGTTACTAGTGAATTGCTTTCAAAAGAAGTTGGAGTGTATCCTGATATTATTAATGAAACATTTTCTTATTTTGATCCAATGGTAAATCTTGATTATCAATATAATTTAATGGATCTTTTTGACCAACTAGAAAATCTAATCAATGATCTAAGTAAAGAAAGCGAAAATAAACCCCATAAAAAATTAGTAACAAAAAAGCAATTAGAACAATATTCATCAATAAATGATTTTGTTTATCAAAAAATGTCTATTGGTGGATTAATTGATAGAAGTGCATATCTAACTGATACTGATTTAAGAACTTTAAAAAGGTTAATAAATCAAGAACAATTAGCAAGAAAAAATACTTTAAAGAAAAATAAGAAAAAAAGATAATTTTTTATACTTTTTCTTTTTAGTATAGTATATACTAATTAATGGTCGAAATTGATTTTTTGGAGGATTTTATGGAAATTAAAAAGAACTTTCTCGCCGTTGATGGAAATACCGCTGCTGCATTAGAATCTTATAATTATGCTGAAGTAGCAGGTATTTATCCTATTACACCATCATCTCCAATGGCGGAATTAGTCGATGTTTATGCTTCCCAAGGTCGTTTAAATTTCTTTGGAAGCGTCGTCAAAGTTGTTGAAATGCAATCAGAAGGTGGTGCTTCTGGTGCAGTTCATGGTGCTTTACAAGGTGGTGCTTTAGCAACTACATATACAGCAAGCCAAGGCTTGTTATTAATGATTCCAAATATTTATAAATGGGTTGGCGAAGAACTTCCAGTTGTCGTTCATGTTTCTGCACGTTCTTTAGCTACTAGAGCTTTATCAATTTTTGGTGATCATCAAGACATTTACGCAGTTAGACAAACTGGCGCAGTTATGATTTGTTCACATTCTGTTCAAGAAATTGCTGATTTAGCTAATGTTGCTCACTTGGTCGCTATTGATGGTGAAGTACCTGTTATTCATTTCTTTGATGGATTTAGAACTTCTCATGAAATTCAAAATGTTGAATTTATTGATGATAATGAATGGAAGAAATTACTTCCAATGGATAAAGTAGAGAAATTTAGATCAAGAGCTTTAAATCCACACACTCATCCTGTCACTCGTGGTGGTGCTGAAAATGATGATATTTATTTCCAAGGAAGAGAAGCACAAAATCAACATTATGAAAAAGCTGTTGATGTCGCATGCAAATATTTTGATGCTGCGAGCAAATTAACTGGTAGACACTACGCCCCATTTACTTATTATGGTAGTAAAAATGCTAAATATGTTATTGTTGCAATGGGTAGTGTTACTGAAACTATTTTAGAAGTTATTGATGAATTAAAAGATCCTAATTTAGGATTAATTAAAGTTCATTTATATCGTCCTTTCTCAATGAAACATTTCTTAGATGTTTTACCACATAGCGTTAAAAGAATTGCTGTTTTAGACCGCACTAAAGAAATTGGCGCTAGTGGAGAACCATTATATCTAGATGTTGTTTCTGTCTTAAATAGAGCAGGTTTAGGTAATATTGAAGTATTTGGTGGAAGATATGGTTTATCTAGCAAAGATACTCAACCAAAAGATATGAAAGCGGTTTTTGATTTTATTCAAAGTGAAAAACCATGGCATAATTTCACAGTTGGTATTAATGATGATGTTACTCATCTATCTATTCCTGTTGATGAACATTTCCATGTTAAAGCCGATTATACATCTTGCTTATTTTATGGTTTAGGTAGTGATGGCACTGTCAGTGCTAATAAATCTTCAATTAAAATTATTAGCGAAGCCACCCATCAATACGCTCAAGCTTATTTTGCATATGATTCAAGAAAAGCTGGTGGTGTTACCCGTAGCCATTTAAGATTTGGTAAATCACCAATTCATTCAACATATTATGTTAGCAACGCTGACTTTATTAGTTGTAGTTTAGATACTTATATCTTTAAATTCGATATGTTAAAGAATTTAAAAGAAGGTGGAACATTCTTATTAAATACTGATATGGATGATGAAACCTTAATTAAATCTATGCCAAATAGAATGAAATATTATCTTGCTAAAAAACATGCAAGAATGTTTGTTATTGATGCAAATAAAATTGCTAGTGAAATTGGTATGGGAAGACATACTAACACTACATTACAAGCAAGTTTCTTCTATTTAAATCAAAACATTATGCCTTACGAAAAAGCTCAAGATTTAATGAAAGTATATGCTAAAAAATCTTACGCTAAAAAAGGTGAAGATGTTGTCAATATGAACTATAAAGCTATTGATGCTGGTGCTGAAGGATTAAGAGAAATCAAAGTTGATCCAGCATGGATAGAATTAAAACCTGTCATGGATAAAAAATTAACTGGTGATGAATATTTTGATTCTTATGTCTCTTTAATTGGTGACTTAGATGGTGATAATATCCCAGTTAGTAAATTTAAAGAATTTGAATTAGAAGATGGCACGATGGAAAACAATATTACATTTAAAGAAAAACGTAGTATTGCTGATAAAGTTCCATTATGGCACAAAGAAGATTGTATTCAATGTAATCAATGTGCATTTGTTTGCCCACACGCCACTATTAGACCTTTCTTATTAGATGAAAAAGAATTAGAAAACGCTCCTGAAATCGTTAAAAATGATGTTAGAGACGCAATCGGTGGTCCAAGTGTTAAAGGTCTTAAATTTAGAATTCAAGTTTCTACACAAAACTGTGTCGGATGTGGTCTTTGTGTTATTGAATGTATGGGTAATAAAATACCTGGTAAGAAAGCTCTTGAACTTGTTGAAGCTAAATCTCAATTTGCTCAAGAAGAAGGCGCTGATTATTTATTCAAACACGTCACTTATAAATCTGATAAATTCCCATTAACAACCGCTAAAGGTGTTGGATTCTTAATGCCTTATATGGAAGTAAGTGGTGCTTGTGCTGGCTGTGGTGAAACCCCATATTATCGTTTAGTTAGCCAATTATTTGGTAAAGATATGCTCGTTGCTAATGCAACTGGTTGTTCATCTATTTATTCTGGCTCCACTCCATTAACTCCATTCTGCACTGATAAAGATGGAAATGGTATTGCCTGGGCTAACTCTTTATTTGAAGATAACGCTGAATTTGGTTATGGTATGAGAGTCGCTACCGATCATAAATTACATAAAATTGCTACTATTTTAGAAACAGCAAAATCATCTGATGATGTAAGCGACGAATTAAAACAAACCATTGATTCATATTTAGCAAATATTAAAAATAGAGATGTTGTTAGACCAATTGTTAAACAACTAGTAAAATTAGTCAAAGAAAGTAAAAATGAGGCTGTTAAAGAAGTCTTATTATACGAAAGAGATCTTATTGATAAATCTGTTTGGATTGTTGGTGGTGATGGATGGTCTTATGATATTGGTTATGGCGGCTTAGATCACGTTATCGCTAACGAAGAAGATGTTAATATCTTAGTGTTAGATACTGAAGTCTATTCTAATACTGGTGGACAATCTTCAAAATCAAGTCAAACTGGTTCAATTGCTAAATTTACCGCCAGCGGTAAAACTACTGCTAAAAAGAATCTTGCCTTAATGGCTATGACTTATGGTCATGTTTATGTCGCCCAAATTTCTTTAGGCGCTAATCCAATCGCAGCCATTAAAGCATTAAAAGAAGCTGAATCTTATAATGGACCATCATTAATTATTTGTTATGCACCATGTGCTAACCATGGTATTAAAGGTGGCCTTGCTAATTCAATGAAAGTTGAACGTGCAGCAGTGGAATGTGGTTATTTTACAACCTTTAGATATGATCCACGTCTTGCTTTAGAAGGTAAATCTCCATTAACATTAGATTGTAAAGAACCTGACTTTACTAAATTTAATGACTTTGTTATGGGTGAAACTAGATTCTCTCAATTACCAAGAGTTAATCCTGCTCACGCTCAAGAACTTTTAGAAAAATCTCAAAAATACGCTCAAATGCGTTGGGAAAGAATCAAAAAGTTTGGTTTATAATATTAACGATTATTAATTTACAATACGGTGGCGTTAACCACCGTATTGTTTTTATGGAGGTTATATGTCAAAACTTATTGTTTTAAGTGGTGTACCAGGTTCTGGGAAATCTTATTTTTCAAAATTATTAAAAAAGATTAAACAAAAACATGTATATATTATTTCTAGTGATGAATTAAGAAGTCTTGTTTTAAATAATCAGCAAGATTTATCTATGGATGATTTGATCTGGCAACTTTTTTATGAACTTCCAAAAGTGTATAGCAAAGATAAAGAAAGTTATGTTATTTTAGATGCTTGTCATGCGACAAGAAAAATAAGATTTGAAAATATAAAACCACTGACAAACTTTTTTGATGAAGTATCTTTAGTTATGTTTAAATTAGATAAAGATGTTGTCTTTAATCAAAATATTGAAAGAGATTTTCCTGTTAGTAATAAAGTATTAGAAAATTTTTATAATTACTTTGAAGATATTGGTGAAGAAGATAAGAAATTATATAAACATATTTATGTCATTAAAGATAATAATTCTTTAGCAACACTAATTGATAGAATTTAATAAAATAATTAACTTTTGCAATTATTAATTAAAGAAATGCATAATTTTTAAATATTTTATAAATCTAATGAATTAGGATTAATTAAAAAATCTAATAAACTAATTCTTAAAAATCCTTCTGATGTGTAATAATATTTTCCTTCGTTTTTTACGATAATAATTTTTTAAAAGAATTAGGAATATTTCTTATTGATTGATATTCTTTTTCTTTTTTTAAATTATCATTTATTTCATACGCGACTTGAATATAATATCAATATTCTCGTCGAAAAATATTTCCAAACTGAACTTATTTTCGATTTTGATTAATATTTTTACATTAAAAAACCTTTTCTTGAGTATATATGTCAAAGAAAAGGGAAGTCTTTAAAATGGTCGGAACGATGAGATTCGAACTCATGACCCCTACCACCCCAAGGTAGTGCACTACCAAGCTGTGCTACGTCCCGAGCAAAATTAATTATAGCAATTAATATTTTTGAGGCAAGTATTTAATGCCTTTTACTAGATTACTCTAGTAATTTATGCTAGAATTTCAAAAGTATGAATGAAGTTAAGTATATAAAAGTTCGTGGTGCTAGAGAAAACAATTTAAAAAACGTTAATGTTGATATTCCTAAAGACTCTTTAGTGGTGTTTTCTGGATTATCTGGAAGTGGGAAAACTACTTTAGCTTTTGATACTATTTTTGCTGAAGGACAAAGAAGATATGTTGAATCTTTATCTAGTTATGCCCGTCAATTTTTAGGCAACTTAGAAAAACCTGATGTTGATTCTATTGAAGGATTATCACCTTCAATCGCTATTGATCAGAAAGGAAGCAGTCATAATCCAAGAAGTACAGTAGGGACAGTGACCGAAATATATGATTATTTAAGATTACTTTTTGCAAGAATTGGTGTTCCATATTGTCCTATTCATAATGAACCAATTATTTCTTTTGCGCCTGCTAAAATGGTGGATATTATTTTAAATTATCCTTT
The DNA here is from genome assembly GCA_944358865.1 of uncultured Bacilli bacterium. Lineage (GTDB taxonomy): Bacteria > Bacillota_I > Bacilli_A > RFN20 > CAG-826 > CAJOOD01. The sequence goes on from CALVRV010000003.1 coordinate 69,989, forward strand.
AGGAAGTAAAATACAAATCTTGTCTCCAATTGTAAGGCAAGAAAAAGGGACGCATAAAGAAACTATTGCTATGTTAAAACAAAATGGTTTTCAAAGATTACGTGTTGATGGACAATTTTGTTTGATTGAAGAAATAAATGAATTAGAAAAAAACAAAAAACATAATATTGATATTGTTATAGATCGTATTGTTAATAAAGAAGATTCTGATTTAAGGTCAAGAGTGTTTGATGCAGTTGAACTAGCCCTAGATTATTCGCATGGATATTTGACTATATATAGTGATGAAAAAGAACAATTATTAAGTCAACATCATACATGTAAATATTGTGGTTTTTCTATACCTAAATTAGAACCTAGATTATTTTCTTTTAATTCACCAAGTGGTTGTTGCCCTGATTGTAAAGGATTAGGTATTAAAAGAGAGGCAGATGAATCTTTATTAATTCCTCATCCTGAATTATCAATAAAAGAGGGCTGTATTGAATATTATAAATGGACTGTCGGCACTAAAAATCTTGAATGGCAAGAATTTGAACTTCTTTGTAATCTTTATAATATACCTTTAGATAAACCATATGATGAAATGACTCCTAGACAAAAAGATATTATTTTATACGGAAGCAAAGAGCCAATAAAATACACTCTTAAATCTTCATCAGGTAATACAAATAATCGTTTCCAATATATTGAGGGAGTCAAAACTAAAGTTGAACGTCTATATAATGAAACAACAAGTGAATTTATGCGTGAATATTATGAAAAATTTATGCGCGATAGAATTTGCACAACTTGTCATGGAGCAAGATTAAATAAAGAAGCATTATGCGTTAAAATTGATAATAAAAATATTTATGATGTTTGTTTATTATCTATTCGTCAACTCCATGATTGGATAATTTCTTTAAATGATAAATTAGATGAAGATAAAAAAACAATTGCAAATCTTGTCATTAGAGAAGTTGAATCAAGAACAGATTTTTTATGTGAAGTTGGATTAGATTATTTAAATCTAGCGCGTATGTCAATGACTTTGTCTGGTGGTGAATCCCAACGTATTCGACTAGCAACACAAATTGGTTCTAAATTAAGTGGTGTCTTATATGTTTTAGATGAACCTTCTATTGGATTACATCAAAAAGATGATATTAAATTAATTAACGCTTTAAAAAAGATGCGTGATTTAGGTAATACTTTAATTGTTGTCGAACACGATGAAGAAACAATAAAAAACGCTGATTATATTGTTGATGTTGGTCCAAAAGCCGGCACTCATGGTGGTGAAATTGTCGCATGTGGGACGCTTAATGACATTATAAATAATAAAAATTCAATTACTGGCCAATATTTAAGTGGTGAAAAATATATTCCGATTCCTTTAAAAAGAAGAAAAGGTAATGGAAAATTTTTATCAATTAAAGGGGCTAGATGTAATAATTTAAAAAATATAAATGTCGATATTCCTTTAGGTATGTTTGTTACAGTGACAGGAGTGTCAGGATCTGGTAAATCTTCTCTTGTCAATCAAACTTTGTACTTATATTTAAAAGAAATATTAAGTGGAACAAAACAATTAGATGTAGGATTAGTTAAATCTATATCAGGAGTTAAATTTATTGATAAAGTTATTAATGTAAGTCAAGAGCCAATTGGTAGAACACCAAGAAGTAATCCTGCGACATATACAAAAGTGTTTGATGATATACGTGAAGTTTTTGCAAATACTTCACTTGCTAAAGCTAAAGGTTACGATAAAGGAAGATTTTCATTTAATGTTGTCGGTGGTAGATGTGAACATTGTCAAGGTGCAGGTGTGACACGTATTCCTATGAATTTTTTACCTGATGTCTATGTTAAATGTAGTGAATGTGATGGTAAAAGATATAATGATGAAACTTTACAAATAACTTATAAGGGTAAAAATATATATGAAGTTTTAGAAATGACTATTGAAGATGCCTTAGATTTTTTTAAAAACACTCCTTCAATTAAAAAACGTTTACAAACTTTATATGATGTCGGTTTAGGATATATGAAACTTGGTCAAAGTGCGACCACTATGAGTGGTGGTGAAGCTCAAAGAGTTAAATTAGCTTATGAACTACAAAAACGTCCAACTGGTAAAACTCTTTATATTTTAGATGAACCCACTACCGGTCTTCATAGCGATGATGTTGCAAGACTTATTAAAGTATTAAATAGTATTGTTGATCATGGAGATACCGTATTAGTAATTGAACATAATTTAGATATAATCAAAGTAAGTGACTACATCATTGATTTAGGTCCTGATGGCGGTGATAATGGTGGAGAAGTTATTGCAAAAGGGACTCCAGAAGAAGTAAGTGAAAATAAAAAATCCTATACAGGTCAATTTTTAAAAGATATATTAATAAATGGAAAATATAAATAAAAGGAGTCATTATGGTTATTGGAATTGTATTAATGGTTGTGTTTGCCTTAGCCCTAGTTATAAGCGTAACACTTTTGTCTTTAAGAATTAGAAAACTAGCGATTAGCAAAGTTTTAGAAGCATATAATTTTAAAAAAGAACTAACTTTTGCACTAAGTTGTATTGGAATTGCAGGTATTTCATTTATGCTATTCTTTGTTGGAGTAGTTATATATAATGCCTGGATTATGACTGGATTTGAATGGTTTGCTATTATATTTGGCGGATTTTTTACTCCTGTTTTTATTATTACTTTATTTTGTATTTTTAGATTACATTATTGGCAAAAATTATTACCTAAAAAATTAGATACAATTTTATATTGGATAATGATATCTTGCATACCATTAATTGTCTTATTTATTTGGTTATTTTCTGAAGGAATGGCAATGCATTTAATTTATCCATTACCTAACGGTTTAAGATTTGATCCTTTTGGTCTTGTCAGCATTCAAACAGGCCATCCAAATATTGCTTGGTACGCTTTATGTATTTTAAGTGGCGCGATATATGTTTATTTTATTTGCGATCATTTTATGTTTCAAAAATATGGTAAGCATGGTCTTGTTGAATCTACTTTCTTTATTGCTTTTCCTGCTGGAATTATTGGCGCTAGAATTGCTTATGTTATTGGGAACTGGAATGTTGAATTTGCAGGAAGAGAATGGTGGAAGCCTTTTGCTATTTGGGAAGGTGGATTAACTATTTTAGGTGGTGCGATAGTGGGCATTATTGTTGGATGTTTATGGTTTAAGTGGAGACATAAAGATTTATCTTTAGGCGAATCTATTAATATAATTGTTCCAACAATATTAATTGCTCAAGCTGTTGGTCGCTGGGGTAATTTCTTTAATTGTGAAGTCCATGGTTTTCAAGCTAGTGAACAATATTTTATGTGGTTACCAACATTTATAAGAGAACAAGCTAAATATTCATCTGAATCTGGTATGGCAGATCCTGGTAATATTTTTGTTCCTTTATTTTTAATTGAGGGCATTGTTAATATCTTAGGATATTATGTTTTAGCTTTTGTTTTTGGACGAGGATTAAAAAAATATGTTAAACCATATGATTTAGCATTTGGCTATGTGACTTGGTATGGTTTAACTCGTACCTTTATGGAACCATTAAGAGACCCTGCTTATAATATGGGAAGTGATGGTGGATGGTCTTGGTATTGGTCAATTGTTTTTATTGGAGTTGGTTTATTAGCGATTATTGTCAATCATATCATTTGGCATTTTGTTAATGAAAAGAAAGAAAAAAATATTGTTATTACTAGTGAAAACAAAAAAGACTATCTAAAAAAATCTTATCTTGCTTTAGCAATTACTAGTGTCGTCTCTTTAGCGTTTTTTATCAGCGGAATGTGTTTGTTTTTTATCTATGATATGCCAAGTGATATCGAATCAGTTATTGCTCTAGTGCCACATAATTTTGGTGTGATATTCTTAGTTATTGGCTCTTTTACACTTCCAAGTATTGCCTTACCAATCATATGTTTAATAAAAGGATATAAAATAAAAGAAACAAATAATGCTTGACCTAGAGTTAACAATATAGTTTTAAATTAAGATATGGAAAAAGAAATTATTAATAAACAAGTTGCAGTTATAGGTGCAGGTCCTGGTGGGATTACATGTGCGGTAGATTTAAAAAAAGAAAATATTGATTTTGTTTTAATCGATGGAGGCACTCCTGGGGGAAAAGTTAATATTTGTCCAAGAATTGATAATTACCCACGTCATCCAAAAATACCTGGACCAGATTTAGCAATGGTATTTTTTCAAAAACTATTAGACAATAATATTTCTATATTTGGTGAATATGTTATTTCACTAACTAAAAAAGATAATAAATTTTATGTTGAATGTGATTCAACAATATTTATTTGTGATGTAGTTGTTATAGCTTCTGGGACGCAAGAAAAGAAATTAGGTTTAGATAATGAAGATAAATTGTTCGCCCATGGTTTATCTTATTGCGCTTTATGTGATGGCCATTTCTTTAAAGGACAAGATGTAGCAATTATCGGTGGAGGTAACGCTGCACTTAAAGAAGCAATTTATTTAAGTGATTTAGTAAAAAAACTTTATGTCGTGCATAGAAGAAATCAATTTAGAGGAATGAATAATCTTGTTGAAGAATTAAAAAATAAAGATAATGTTGAACTTGTTACACCCTATGTTCCAATTAAAATATTAGGCGATGATCATGTTGAAGGATTAGTTATTCAAAATAGAGAAACAAATAAAGAAAAAACATTAAATATTCAAGGATTATTCCCACTTATTGGGCAAAATCCTAATACGACATTTATTCATATTGATGGTGTATTAGATGATTATAAGAATATCCCTGTTGATAAAAATATGATGTCTACTTCTTGTAAAGGTTTATTTGCTTGTGGAGATGTCTTACCAAGAGTAATTAAACAAATATATTTAAGTGAATTTGATGGGCACCAAGTTGTTAAAGGTATTAATAATTATTTAAAAAAATAAATCCCTTTCTTATTTAATTAATAGTTTTGCAATATTATAATATCTTTATGGCAGAATTATATATTTTAACTGGTCCAAGTGGAAGCGGTAGAACTTCTGCGCAATATATCTTTGAAGAAAGAGGATATTTTGTTATTGAAAATATTTTACCTAGTGGTGTAAAAGATATATTAAAAGATATTCTGACTAATAAAACATATGATAAATGTGTTTTAATTTCTACGCCTATTTATGCTTTAAAAATATATCAAATAGCAAAAGAAATTTTATCAAATACAAATTTTAAAATAAAAACTATTGTTTTAGATTGTGATAACGACACACTATATAAGAGATTTAAATTAACAAGACACGTTCATCCTTTAACAATTTTAAAAAATATAACTTTAAGTGAAGCTATTAAATTAGATAAAACCTATGTAAACGAATTAATTGAATATTTTGATTATTATTTTGATACTTCTAGTTTTGATGTAAACCAATTAAGAAAATCATTACTAAATATTATCGATAATCGTTTTGAAGATGATATTGTTTTAATAAACTTTATTTCATTTGGACATAAATTTAAAATTCCATCAGATGTTGATTTGGTTTTAGATACACGTGTTTTACCTAATCCTTATTGGGATGAAAATCTTCGCAAATACAATGGATTAGATAAACAAATCGCCGATTATTTTAAAAAATATCCTATTGTTGAAAAAGTAATAAACGATATGATTACTTACCTTGATTCTTATTTAGATTTAGTGCAAAAAGACGCAAGAGGAAATTATACGATTGGAATTTGTTGTTCGGGTGGAAAACATAGAAGCGTTTATGTTGCAGATCGTCTAGCAAAACATTATAAAAATAAATACAATGTGATGTGTTTTCATCGTGATATGGATAAAGAATAATATGGCAAAAGTAAGACATTCTTTTACAAGTAAAGTTAAAGAAGAATTATCTTTAATTAGTGAGATTTCTAAAGAAAGAAAAATTGCTATTTTAAGTGGATATGTTCGAGTTAATGGACATTTTAATATCTTAAATAATGATGATTTAATTACTTTACAAACAGAAAACGCTAAAGTGGCAAAATATATATATCAATTATTTAAAGAAATTTTTTCTAGTAAAATCCATTTTTATTATGTTAAAAATAAAAAATTAAATAAGACCACATCATATAAAATGGTTATTAAAGATGATATAGATCATATTTTAAATACTTTAGGTATATCATTTATTGAAAACAAAATATCAAGAGAAGTAGTGTTTAATGATGACACAATCGCAGGATATTTATGCGGTGTATTTTTAGCTTGTGGCTCTATAAATTCACCAAATATTAGCAAATACCACCTCGAATTTTGTGTTAATGATGAAGATTTCGCTAATCGAATTAGCAAATTATTTTTAAGATACAAAGCCACAAATTTTGAAACAAAAATAATTAAAAGAAGAAAACAATATGTCGTATATATTAAAAAATCTGATAAGATTGGTGAATTTCTTATTATGATTGGTGCAATAAACTCTTGTATGGAATTTGAAAATATTCGTATCGATAGAGATTTTATTAACAGTGCGAATCGTTTAAATAATTTAGATACCGCTAACATGGTTAAAACTACAAATGTTGCAAAAAAACAAATTGAATGGATAAAAATTATTGATAAAAACTTAGGGATAAATAATATTTCTAATGTTAAAATTAGATTAATATGTCAAACTAGATTAGAAAATGAGACATATTCTTTAAGCGATATCGCTAATGTGTTATCTAATATTCTTAATACAAAAGTAAGTAAATCTAATATCGCACATTTATTTAAAAAAATAGAAGAGATGGCCTTAAAATATGAAGGATGATTTAACTTTTATATTTGCAAGAAATTTAAAAATTAAAAGAAGACAAGCTCGTCTTACTTTAGAAGAACTTTCTTTTAAAAGTGGAGTAGGCAGGAATTATTTAAGCGAGTTAGAATTAGGGAAAAGAAATCCAACATTAAAAATAATTGAAAAAATAGCTTTAGCTTTAGAATGCAAACCACACGAATTATTAATGGAAAATCCCTATATTTATTACAAATTTGAAGAAAACAACGCAAAATAGGGGTATTTATTATGAAAAAGAATGTATTAATTAAATATTTATTAATTTGTTTAAGCGGATTTTGTGCTGGAATATTTATTGGTTTAGGTGGCTTTGCTAATATTGTTGGCCTTAGCAATAATTTAAAGTTTATCGGTGCATTATTATTTTCAATTGGGTTATTTCTTGTTTGTGGTTTATCGTGCCATCTTTATACTGGACAAATTGGTTTTGTTGTTAAAAATTTTCATAAATTTATTTGGCTAGATTTAATATTAATGCTAGTGTTTAATTTACTAGGTGCGTATGTTTTAGGTGTAATTTTAAAATTAACGATTCAATCTAATGAATCCATTCTTTTAACCATAGATAACATTGTAAATGCTAGAATAGGTAATATCTCATCTAATTGGCATATATCTTTAATCTTATCTTTTACATGTGGAGTATTTGTTTTTCTAGCAGTGTATTTTTATAAATTGTTTGATAATTATTTTGCTAAAATCTTTTCTTTAATTTTTTGTGTTACTGTATTTGTTTTTATAGGAGCAGAACACTGTATCGCGAATATGTTTTATTTTGCTATCGCTAATAATGTTGATACATTAAGTTGTTTTTATAATTTATTAATTACAATTATTGGTAATTCAATAGGCGCTTTAGCAACATATTTTGCTATCCAAGGAATTTTAAAAATTAAAACAATAAGCGAAAATAAATAAAATATTTTGCAAAATTTAGATATTTTTCTTTAAAAAATAAAACCATTTTTGTTGATTGTTTTTATCTATATAAAACGCTTGAAAATATTTTACAATATAGTAAACTATATTTGCAGTGAAAAAAGGAGGACATTTAAATGTCAAAAATTAAAATTGCAATTAATGGCTTTGGCCGTATTGGACGTCTTGCGTTTAGACGTGCCGTAGAAACTGGCGACTTTGAAGTTGTCGCAATTAACGATTTAGTAGACGCAAAAACTTTAGCGTATTTATTAAAATATGACACCGCTCAAAGAAGCTGGCGTAAAGATGACATCTCCTATGATGTTGACGCTAACGCTATCGTTTTTGAAGGACGTAAAATTCCTGTCTTAGGACAAAAAGATCCACATGAATTAAAATGGGGTGACTATGGTGTTGATATCGTCTTAGAATGTACTGGTAGATTCAAAGGCAAAAAAGATGCTCAAGTCCATATTGATAATGGTGCAAAAGCTGTCATTATCAGTGCTCCATCTGATAAAGAAACTCCAACATTTGTCTATGGCGTTAATACCGATAAATTAACAAAAGATATGACAGTTATTTCTGGTGCAAGCTGTACTACCAACTGTTTAGCCCCAGTTATGCGTGTTTTAGTTGATAAATTTGGCGTTAAAGGTGGCTATATGACTACTGTTCACGCTTACACTAACGATCAAACAACACTTGACCTTGCTAAAGGTAATTTACGTAGAGGCCGTGCTGCTGCTGCTAACATTGTTCCAACCACTACTGGTGCTGCAAAAGCTATCAATTTAGTTATTCCTGAATTAGAAGGAAAAATGAGAGGTGGAGCAGTCCGTGTTCCAGTTGTTGATGGTTCATTAGTTGACTTATCTTTAGTGTTAGATAAAGAAGTTACTGCTGAAGAAATTAATGCCGCTATGAAAGAAGCAAGCCAAACCACTTTAAAAGGTGTCTTAGGCTATACTGAAGATGAAGTTGTTTCAAGTGATATCATTGGTTCTACCGAAGGTAGCATTTTTGATGCCACTCAAACAATGGTCTTTACCACACCAGAAGGCTTACAATTAGTTAAAGTTGTTTCTTGGTATGATAATGAATATTCCTATACTTGCCAATATGTCCGTTTAGCTCATGAAATGGGACGTGTCTTAGGCATTATTAAATAATCAATTAAATAAATATTTATAGTGCCCTGTAAAAGGGCACTTTTTATTAATTTAAAGGAGGTTAATAAAATGTTAACTGTTAAAGATTTAAATAATATTGAAGGTAAAGTTATTGTCGTAAGAGTAGACTTTAATGTTCCTCATAAAAATAATGTTATTAATGATGACAACCGTGTTGTCAGCGCTCTTCCTACAATTAAGGAATTAATTAGTAAAAAAGCTCGTGTTGTTTTAATGTCTCATCTTGGTAAAGTCAAACATAAAGAAACACCAGAAGTCATCGAACAACAAAAAAAGAAAAACGATATGGCAATTGTTGTCCCTTGCTTAAGTGGATTACTTGGCCAAGAAGTATTATTCTGTCCTGACACTCATGGTGAAAAACTTCATCAAATGGTTAAAGAATTAAAAGATGGTCAAGTTTTATTAATGCAAAATACTCGTTATGAAAAAGGCGAAGAAAAAAATGATACTGAATTAGCAAAAGATTGGGCATCATTTGCTGATGGATATGTTATGGACGCTTTTGGAAGTGCTCATAGAGCTCACGCTTCTACTTATGGTATTCCTTCTATTTTAAAAGAAGAAGGCAAACCAGTTGCAGTTGGCTATCTTGTTGAAAAAGAAGTTAGTAATTTAACTAGATGTGTTGATGTTAAAAAAGAAGATAGACCATATGTTGCTATTTTAGGTGGTTTAAAAGTTTCTGATAAAATTAAAGTTATTGAATCATTACTTAAAAAATGCGACAAAATCTTAATTGGTGGCGCCATGGCCTATACATTTAGCAAAGCTTTAGGACATAGTATTGGTACTTCTCCTTGTGAAGATGATCAACTTGAATATGCAAGAAGATGCTATGAAGAAGCAAAAGGTAGAATCGTTTTACCAGTCGATAGTAAATGCAGCGATGCTTTTGAAAACTGGACAAGTGTGATTACTACTTTAGATTGCAATATTCCTGAAGGTATGGAAGGTATGGACATTGGTCCAAAAACAATTGAATTATTCACAAATGAAATTAAAAAAGCCAAAATGGTATTCTGGAATGGTCCTATGGGCGTTTTTGAACAAAGCGAATTTACCAAAGGAACAATTGCTGTTTGTGAAGCAATTGCCTCATTAAAAGATGCCTTTACTGTTTGTGGTGGTGGTGATAGTGCTTCTGCTGTTAAACAATTTGGTTATAAAGATAAATTTAGCCACGTCTCTACTGGTGGCGGTGCCTCATTAGAAATGATTGAAAATGATGGACATTTGCCAGGCATTGATATTTTAAAATAGGTGTTTTTATGCGTAAAAAATTATTGATGGGAAATTGGAAAATGAACAAGACTTTATCTGAAGCCTTGTCATTTGCTAAACAAACCGATGAAATTATTGCTCTTGCAGTAAAACACAATATTGATTTAGGTATTGCACCTACTTATCTTTGCTTAAAAGATGTTAAAGAAAACGTTAATGAAAATTTAATTGTTTCAAGCCAAAATGTTCATTTTGAAGATCATGGTGCTTTTACTGGCGAAATATCAATTCCAATGTTAAAAGATATCAATATCGATTGGTCTATTATCGGACATAGTGAAAGAAGAACTTACGATAATGAAACCGATGAAAAATGTAATAAAAAAATTATTGCATTAATTCAAAATAATATGACGCCTATTTATTGTGTCGGAGAAACTTTAACACAATTTGAAAATGGTGATACTAAAAAAGTTATTGATACACAAATTAGAAATGGCCTAGCTAATCTTAGTAGTGAACAAGTTAAAAACCTTGTTATTGCTTATGAGCCAGTTTGGTCAATTGGAACTGGTAAAAACGCTAGTAAAGAAATCGCACAAGATATTTGCAAATTCATACGCGATATCTTATTAGATATGTTTGGTGAAGTAAGCCAAGATATTCGTATTTTATATGGTGGTAGTGTTAAACCAGAAAATATTAAACAATATCTATCTTGCCCTGATGTTGATGGTGCTTTAGTTGGCGGTGCTTCATTAAATATTGATTCTTATAAACAACTATTAATTAATATTATTTAAAATTATGGATAACAATTCTCAACCAACAGTCTTTATTAACAATCCTAATGACAATGATGAAGAAAAAATTATTGCTGAACAAGGAAAGAAAATTTCTACCCAAACATTAAATTTAGGTAAAGTTTTCTTATACATGGTAATAGGAATTTTTCTTACTGCCATTACATCAGTTTTGGTAAGCGGATTAATTAATTACTATATGCCAATTAGTGATACAGCAGGAATTATTTTGCTTGTTTTAATGATTGTTTGTTCTATTTCAACTTTGATTTGTTCATTTTTGGCTGGAGCGTTAACTTTAAGAAGCAAGCCAAAATCTTTTTCTGTCGCTATTCCTTTTGGTATTTATTCAATATCGATAGGATATTTGCTTGGATTAATTGGACTTTCTCTTCCTTGGCAAATATTTGCTACAACATTTGGTGTCACTATTATTATTTTTGCTATTCTTGCTCTAATTGGATTATTAGTAAAATCAAATCTTAATCCATTACTATATGTCTCTTTGACATTGTTAGGTGGTGCAGGCTTACTAGCGTTAATTAACTTTATATTATTTATATTTATGCCAGAATTAGTAACGCCTTTATATTGGATTGTTTCATTTGTTATTTTTGGTGCGTTAATGTTATCGACAATTTGGGATGTTTGGTCAATTAAAAAAATATCACAAGGATATGAATTAACAAGAAACATGTCACTTTATTGCGCTTTCCGTTTATATTGTGATTTTGTCGCTTTGTTTATTCGTCTATTATATTTTGTTATATTAATTTATGCTTCAAACAGAGATTAAACCTTAGATTAATTATTAATTAATATAATTATAAAGTCATCCAAAAATGGGTGACTTTTTCTTTTTTAAGTCCATAATTTATCTTATATATATAAATATATAAAAGAAATTTAAAAAAAGTTTAAAAAAATCTAGACAGATAATTGTCATTGTGATATCTTATTAAAAGCCGCATGAAAAAGGCTAAAAACAATTTAATTAAAAATTAAAAAAAGTTAAAAAAATTGTTGACACGGAATTTAATGCGGTGATATCATATACAAGCACGCACCGAGAGGTGGCTTAAAGAAAAAGCCTTAAAAGCGTGACAGATTAATCTTTGAAAACTAGACAGATGTACAAATAACAAACGTCAATTCTTGCAACTATAAGTTGCATTTTTAAAACCAGATAATAATGAATCAAGATACAAACTATTTGAGAGTTTGATCCTGGCTCAGGATGAACGCTGGCGGCGTGCCTAATACATGCAAGTCGAACGAGGTTACTTCGGTAACCTAGTGGCGAACGGGTGAGTAACACGTAGGTAACCTGCCTTTTAGTTTGGGATACCCAGAGGAAACTTTGGCTAATACCGGATATGAGCTTTCGAGGCATCTCGGAGGCTTGAAAGGGGCTTCGGCCTCGCTTTAAGATGGACCTGCGGCGCATTAGCTAGTTGGTGAGATAACAGCCCACCAAGGCGAGGATGCGTAGCCGATCTGAGAGGATGACCGGCCACATTGGAACTGAGACACGGTCCAGACTCCTACGGGAGGCAGCAGTAAGGAGTTTTCGGCAATGGGGGAAACCCTGACCGAGCAACGCCGCGTGAGGGATGACGGTCCTATGGATTGTAAACCTCTGTTGTTAGGGACGAATGACACCTTTAGGAAATGAGGGGTGTTTGACGGTACCTAGTATAGAAAGCCACGGCTAACTACGTGCCAGCAGCCGCGGTAATACGTAGGTGGCAAGCGTTATCCGGAATTATTGGGCGTAAAGAGTGAGCAGGCGGCAGTTTAAGTCTGAAGTGAAAGCGAGAGGCTCAACCTCTTACAGCTTTGGAAACTGAACAGCTAGAGTGCGGGAGAGGTAAGCGGAATTTCATGTGTAGCGGTAAAATGCGTAGATATATGAAGGAACACCAGTGGCGAAGGCGGCTTACTAGCCCGATACTGACGCTCAGTCACGAAAGCGTGGGTAGCAAATAGGATTAGATACCCTAGTAGTCCACGCCGTAAACGATGAGAACTAAATATTGCTGAAAGGCAGTGTTGTAGCTAACGCATTAAGTTCTCCGCCTGGGGAGTACGCTCGCAAGAGTGAAACTTAAAGGAATTGACGGGGGCCCGCACAAGCAGTGGAGCATGTGGTTTAATTCGACGCTACGCGAAGAACCTTACCAGGGCTTGACAT